>JALZAD010000054.1 GCA_030948555.1 Verrucomicrobiota bacterium
GCCACGGGGTCCCTCGACTCCGCTCGGGATGACGGTGGCTTGTATTGGGCACGCTATCGCGAGCTCTTCGCGCAGAGCCTCTCGGAACGCGACGACACCCAAGACATGCTGCGGAAGTTCGATGCGCTCTTCTTCAACGAAGGCGCCGGCGATTTCTCACCCGCCGCGCTGCGCACCGCGCTCTTCATCATGCTCTACCGCGATCAGCCGCTCTTCCGTTTGCCCTTCGCGCTGCTCAACGCCCTGATCGAGATCGACGAACAACTCGCCACTTTCCGCTATCGCCATCTCCAGATGGTGCGCCGCATGATCGGCACGCGGGTCGGCACCGGCGGGAGCAGCGGCGAGCGTTATCTCGAAGGAGCGGTGAACAAAAACTACATCTTCCGCGAGCTCGCCGGCGTGATCACCTTTCTGATCGAGCGCCGCAATCTGCCCGAGCTGCCGCAACGTCTCCACCGCGCGCTCCGCTTCAGTTTCCTCGAAGCCTAACGAGTCGTGATTATGCCCGCCGCGAAAAAGGACACCGGACGCAAAGCGGCGACTCCTGCCCTGCCGGGACAAATCATCATCCAAACCCGTGGCGGCCAGAAAATCACGCTCGCGGACAGGCGAAAGGGCATCGAGATCACGGACCAGAACGGAAACGCCATCCGGCTTGAGCCGGGCGGAATAACCATCCTGGCGAGCGCGAAGATCACCGTTCGCGCAGCGGAAATCGAGCTCGCTGCATCGCTCTGCAACGTCGACGCCGCAGTCACGAAATTCAGCGGCGTCGTGCAATGCGACACGCTGATCAGCAACTCGGTCGTGAGCGCGTCGTACACCCCCGGCGCGGGCAACTTGATGTAGCACGCATCAGCGAGTCGCGCCGGCCATGACGTCGGCTGGGTTCAACGTGATCGGGAATGGCTCCAGCGGCATCGGCTCGTCGTGGTCGAGGAAGTCTTGGCAGATCGCGAAGAAGTCGGCGCGCGAGGTGGCGCGACGGATGCGATGCAGGAACTCGCCGCTCGGCTCTACGCCAAGGCCGATGAAGTTCATGTACTTCTTCATGTTGTTGATCTGCGCTGATTCGCGGATCTCCGGCTTGCTCACCGCATCATAGAGCGCGTGCACGTACTGAAGGACGTCCCGACCCGTCGGGCAGAAGACAGACACACTGCGGCGTCGCTCGCGAATCTGGCGGAAGAGCCAGGGATTCCGAATCACGCCGCGGCCGATCATGAGTCCTTGGGCGCCGGTTTGCTCAAGAACTTCGTCCGCTTTCGCGGCGGAGTAGATGTTGCCGTTCGCGAGCACCGGACATGGCATCGCTTCCACCGCTCGTGCGATGAAGTCGTAACGCGGCGCGCTGCGATACATCTCCTTTACGGTGCGCGCGTGCACGGTGAGCAGGTCTAACGAGTGGCGCGCGAAAATGGGCAGGAGCTCTTCGTCGAAGATCGCAGCATCGTCGAAACCGATGCGCGTTTTCACCGTGAACGGGATGGAGATCGCTTCGCGCAACGCGCCGAGGATTTGATCGATGCGGTCAGGATCGCGCAGGAGCCCGCCGCCCGCGCACTTGCGGTACACGATGGGCACCGGACAGCCGAGGTTTAGGTCGATCGCCGCGACGGGATGCTGCTGCAGTTCGCGCGCGGTCCGCACGAGCGCGGTGATGTCGTTGCCGATCATTTGCGCGACAACTGGACGTCCGGTCGGGTTCTGCGTGACCGACGCGAGGATCTGTGGATCGAGGCGTGAGTCGGGCAAGACACGGAAGTATTCGGTGAAGTATACGTCCGCGTTTCCGTAGCCACCGATCAGGCGCATGAACGCGAGGTCCGTCACATCCTGCATCGGCGCGAGCGCGAGGATTGGTGCTTCGCCGCGGAGCAGCTTTCTGAATTCGACCGGCGCGTCCACGGGCAGACGCTCGCCTAGGAAAGCTGCATCGTCATGAAGACGCTGTTCGGATCGTCCGTGTAATCGGCAAAAGGTCCGCAGTAGGTAAAGCCGGCGCTGGCGTAGAGCTGTCGGGCCGGCTCAAAGCCAGCTTGAGCGCCGGTCTCCAGACTTAGCCTTCGATAGCCGCGCCCCCGCGCCTCTTCCATGATGTGCTGGAGCATGGCCCGCGCGACACCTTTGCGAAGATGGCGCGAGGAAGTCCGCATCGACTTCACTTCGCCGTGCCCTCGGTTTAGCTCCTTCAATGCGCCACAGCCAAGTAGTTGGTCGTTTGCCCACGCACTCCAGAAGGTCACTTCCGGAGCACGCAACCCTTCGAGCGGCAAAGCGTGAACACTCTCGGGTGGCGAGAGACTGCACATCGATGCGAGGTGCTCGGCAAGAAGTGCGACTATTTCCGGTCCGCTGAGATCGTCGACGCGTATGTCCAAGCACAAGAGTTCTATCTGATTCGGAGTGCGGGCAAGAAACGTTCTTCACCGGATCGCGCGTGTCATCTGGAGTAAAAAAAGCGCGGCACATGGCCGCGCTTTCGAGTAGCTACGCTGATTCCGCCGCGCCCGAGCACGCTGAACGGTAACCAGCCTTACTTCTTGCCCGCTTTCTCGCGCTTGTAGTGCTAGACGCTCGAGCCATCGACGCTGGTGACGTCCATGGTGTCGCCTTTGATTGTGAATGGCGAGACGATAGGCCCCATTGCACTCATCGGGCCTTCCAGCTCTACCTTAATGTGCGTTGCATCGGGAAAGGAATACTTACCCTTCATCACATCGCCACCCGCCAGCGTTTCGGTCACCGTGCCGTCGGCTTTGTACTCAATGGTCTCTGCGCCGTCTGCCTCGCTCCACTTACCGACAATATGACTAAAGCACGCATTGCGCGGTAGAGTTCGATCACCTGCTGAACTTTTCACTGACTTAGAAATATCAGCGTCCGCCGCGCGAGCTACCATCCGCTAGCGGACGCGCCGCAGCTTCCTGTTCCTTCTTCAGCTCGGTTTCGAAGTGCTCCCGTCCTTTCCCGACGAACTCCTTGTAGCCATCGGGATCGACAAAGACCTGCGGGCCTTCCTTTTCGTAGCGCGCGAGCTTCTCCTTTAGGTCGAAATAGCTCCCGTGCGCCCCGAGAAAGATATCGCACGGGAGTGACCCCAGGTCGCGAAACGTCCGCGTGAAATCCTCCGCGATCCCAGGATACGACGCCTTCAGATCGCCAGCTTCGATGAGATGATAGTCCGACCAGAAGCCGAGCCCGCCGACGATCACGGCGTTGCGCAAACGAGCGGCTGGATCTTTCGCTAGATGGACGGGCAACGTCCACGTTGTGCAGCCACGCGTGTGGCCAGCGGTTTTGTGCGCGGTCAACGTGACGCCGCCCAGCTCGACCGTTTCGTCATCGTGTAAGACTCTGTCGGCCTTTGCCGGCGGATAAGGCGGCACAGCTTTGATCGCGAAGAGAAAGTCGGTCCGGCCGCCGCTTTCCACGACTTCGGCGTCGCCTTCCATGACCATGTTCTTTGCGCCCGTTTCGCGCAGGATCTGAGCTGCACCGGCCATGTGATCGAAGTGGGCCTGGCTGTTGAGCAGGATTTTCGTATCCGCCCAGTGGAAGCCCAGCTTCTCGACGCTCGCGCGAATCTGCGGCGGCGATGTCTCGAGGTTGGCGTTGATCAGGATGTTCCCGGCCGGCGTGGTAATGAGGTAGGCGGCTAGCTCCTCGCTACCGACGTAGTAAAGGTCGTCGGCGACCTGGAACGGCGGCAGCGGCGTCGTCCAGTCGGGTTTGATTTGCGCGCGCGCGGTGAGCGCGCAGAAGAAAGCGAATAACAGGAAGAAGCGACGCATCGTGGATAACGGCTTCTGGTCCATGTATAACTTGCTCGTCACTTACGGTAGCTCTACTTAGTGCGCGGCCGCGCCTCTGTCCGCCAGTGACGCAGAACACTTTGCTGCGGAACCGCGGTCGAGTGTTCCGCGACAGTAACGATCAGTTCGCGTCGACGTAACAGAACGAGCGCGGTTTGGACGGCGCTTTTCGATAGACCGGTTGCCTCGGCGATGATGCGCAGACTTGCGGGGATTGCGCGCCAGCGGCAGCGCGCGGCCTGACCATAAAGCCACAGGTAGACCAGGTACGCGGCCGGTTGTTGATCGTGGCCGACGATGTCGCGCATGAGCACGTCGATCACGTAATCGTCGAGTGGAATCGTGGCTTTGAATCGAGGCATCGGTTTGAACGGGCGACATTACATCAGTATACCGTTAAACGGACAGCGCTTTCGCTCCAAAGCGACTGCTCCTTGCTGGACGCGGCCACGCGGATGCTCTTAACGTCGGAGGACCATGATCAAACAAATCAAGTTCGTGACCGTGCCGGTGGCCGATCAGAACCGCGCGCTGGACTTCTATACCGATAAGCTCGGCTTCACGATCATCACAGATCAACCGTTCGACGAGAAGCAACGCTGGATCGAGCTCCGTGTCCCTAAAGCGGAGACGCGAATCGTCCTCTTCACCATGGAAGGTGATGAGAAACGAATCGGCTCCTTTATGCCGGCGACATTTGCCTGCGACGACATCGACGAAACCTACCAGGAGTTAACCAGCCGCGGCGTGGAATTCGATGGACCGCCGCAGAAACAACCGTGGGGCAGCTACGCGAAGTTCAAAGACAGCGAAGGTAACTTATTTGTCCTATCGCAAGAGCGACACGGCAATGGGAAGTAGCCTGTCGCGTCCGAAAGCTACCAAGCTAGTGCTTGAGTAGCTCGGCAGGAACTTTACCGCCGTTTTCCGAGAGTTTCTTTAGCACTTCCTCGTGCAACCAGATATTCATCGCAGCGGAGTCGCTCTGATCGCCGGTATAATGCAGGTCGGTGGCGAGTTCTTTGCGCGCGGAAAGACTGCTATCCATTCCGACGAGTTTCATCAGATCGACGATGGAGTGTTTCCAATCCAGCTTCTCAGAATTTTTCGAGGCAAGACCATCGAGCACGGCCGCGACATCGACCTGCTGTGCGGGCGCAGCCGTCGCGCTGGAGGCTCCTGGTGCTGATGTCGAGGTGCCACTAGCTGGTGCCGCGGCTGTCGCACTGCGCGTCTGACCGGCAGGCTGCGTGTTGCCGCCGCCAGCAGGCGCGCTGGTCGCCGGTGTGCTGCTTGTGCCACTCGCAGGCGCGTGGCTGAAAATCTTCGTCATTAGTGTGTTGAATAGGCCCATGGGAATTCTCTTTTCGTTGTTAGTGGATGCACTCAGGCGCTGCGTAGCGCTGAGCGGATAGTATTAGTTCGTGCCGTAGAGCGGTCGCGGTTGTGGAGCGCGGCACGACGAGCGAAATGATTCGCGCTAGTCAGGCGCAACGGCGCCTACATCTGAGCTTGCCGGCACGGAGCCGGCCCAACATGCTGCGCCATGGCCGAGACAAATTCTGGAAGCTGTTATTGTGGCGCGGTGGCGATCGAAGTGACCGGGCAGCCGGAAGAGATGGGTTACTGCCATTGCGATGCGTGCCGGTCTTACTCGGGATCGCCGGTGAATGCGTTCACCCTCTGGCAACCCGAGAACGTGAAGATCACGAGGGGCGAAGAGTCTCTCGTTCGGTTCAAGTCATCGCCCATGAGCGAGCGTCGTTACTGCACGAAGTGCGGCGGCAACGTAATGAACGAGCATCCGAGCCTGGGGCTGGTCGACGTTTACGCCGGAATCATTCCAACGCTCGCGTTTAAGGCGGCTGTCCACCTGAACTATGAAGACACCGTTCTGCCGATGAAGGACGGCCTTCCCAAGCTACGAGACTTCCCCGCTGCAATTGGCGGCTCCGGTGAGTTGATGTCGGAGTAGTAGAAGCTAACGAGTTGCAAAGAGATAGAGCAGAGTCAGGACGGCGAGCACGAGCGCGGTGATCCACCAGATTGGCCGGATGCCTGATTGCTGCGCCGCCGATCCGAATTCCTTCCGCGCGAACTCGTCGTAGTCGAACTCATCCGGCAGATCGACGCCGTCGTAGGTCGCCTCATCACGCCAGCCGGAACTGTGATCAGCCCCGCACTCCGGACAAGCCAGCGCACGCGCCGGAACATCTTCGCCGCACACCGGACAAACCGCGGGGGCGACCTGCTTCTTCCGCGCGCTTATCGGCTGCGCTTCTTCTGATCGCCCTTGTCGCCCTGACCTGACTTTACCGTCTTCTTCGCCTTCTTCGCGCGATCGGCCTTTTGCGAACGTCCGACGTCGTCGCTCTCTTTGATGCGACCTTGGGAATCGCGGCGGATGTAACGCGCGTCGCCTTTTGGCTTAATTAACTCGCGCTTGCTGCTGCTCTTTTTGGCGCTGCTACTGCTTTTGGTGCTGCTTTTCTTTTTTGCGGGCATGCTGTCGCTTCGAAATCGAACCGCGCGGCGGCTGTGCGGACGACTCGATTTTGTCCCGCTTACATCCGGCGGAAGACGCGCAGCAACTGATGCGCACGGGAAGGATCGGAAGCGAAATCGAAGACCGAGAACCTCGCTTCGAGAAAGTTAGAATAGCCGGGCGTGTCGTGCATCGGCGCATCATCCAAGGTGCGGAAGCCCATCGACCAATCAGCGAAGTCGCGATCTTCGATCGGGCCTTCGAGCAGGATGGTGACGTCGCGATGACGCAGGTCGCGCGCGATGCGGCCATAGGTTGCGCAAACCTTGCTCTCCGGTCCTTCGAGCAACTGCATAAAGCGCCCGTCCTTGTAGAGCAGCATGCCCGTGATCTCGTCGCGCGTGTTGTTCTGCCGGCTGGTTTCGAGCAACTCGAGTAGCTGCGCTTCCGGCATCTCAGCCGTCGCGATGCTGAGGTAAATAAGGTGATACAGCGTCACCATTTCTTTTCGTCCCGTCGCATCTTTTGAGATGCACGGACGGATTCGAAAGAGAACCGGAGCAGGGCCGACGAGAGCGCTTCCGCGGCCAGTCCAATGACCGCGCCGCCGAAGACATCGAGCGGCCAATGCGAACCTTTGAAGAGCCGCGCGACCCCGATTGCTACCGCCGCAATCCCGGAGAGCGCGCCGCCTGCGGGGTAAGTGCGAGAAAGCGCGCGCGCTGCGGCCACGCTGCCCGCGGTATGACCGGAGGGAAAGGACTGTTCCGGCTTCCGCTCGGAGCCGCCGGCATCGCTCGCGTAACGTCCTTCATCGAGCAGGAGGTGCGGACGAGTCCGGCGAACGAGATTCTTTGTCAGGCTCTTGCTCAAATCGGCTGCGGCGACTGCGGCGAGCATCGATAACCCGGTGCTCGCCAGCCTGCGATCACGACGACAGAATCCGATGATCAGCACGCCAGCCGAAATGACGTAGAGCGGACCTTGATCGCCGATCTTGCTCGCCTGGCCGGCAGCTTTCGCCGCGGGATGGTCGCGATTCTGCGCCAACTTCGTTCCGAGTTCGACGTCGGCTTTCTCCAGCTCGGACGCCTCGCGCAGTTCGGCGGAAGTTTCCTCAGGATCTGGCGATGGTTCGTTAGACATGCGGCCACAACCTGCGTGTGGCTCGCAGCTCCGTCGAGTGGCAATGCGCCGCGTTATCGCGACGTTGTTGCGCTCGCGGTGTTCGACGGCGCCGACTCGCCCGCGGAGCTAAAGGCGCTCACTCGGTAGTAGTAGGTCTTCGCCGGAGCAAGGCCGATGCTCGAGTAGCTCATTGTGTTCGCGGAAAGCGTCGCGATTTTAACAAAGGTCACGTTGTCGCTTGAACGGTAGACGTAGAAGCCGGACTCGTTGGTCGAGTTATCGGTCCATGCGAGGTTGATTCCCTTCCTGGAGATGGCGCTCGCCTTCAGGTTGCCTGGCGCGGCTGGAATGGGTGAGGTCACGCTAATCGTGACTGCGGTGGACGTAGCGGTGGCGCCTAGGTTATCGCTCGCAACTGCCGTGAGTGAGTAACTGCCGGTCGGCACATTCGACCAGACGATGCTCCAGGGCGCGGCACTACTCGAGCCGATTAAGGTAGAACCAGCGTAGAACTCAACCTGCTTAATGAAGCCGTCGCTGTCTGTCGGACTCGCTGTAACCGAGATCGACGCCGGAGCTGCAAACGTCGCATTCTGCACAGGACTACTAAGCGCGACCGAGGGCGGCGAGTTCGCGACGTCTTTCCGGATGGTGAAGTAATCGTCGATCACGCCTGTCTCGCGCAGAAACCGAGCGTCCAGTCGGTCGCCGACGACATCGATGACCAAAGAGCCCAACTGCTGCTCGGAGGTAAACATCGCCGGGTAGTTAAGTGGGCCGGGCCGCGTTTCGGCTGAGCTGCCGACGACGTTGTAGACCGCGCCTTTGTTGGCCGAGAGCCCGGTGGGTTTGCGGTAGGCACCGGCGCCGTCTTCCCGGCCGTTGCCGGCGTTCATGATCATCGCGCTGGTGAAGGTGCTGGAGAAGCCGTAATGCCCGTTCAGCAGGTAGCTGCGTTCGTAGTCGTGACTGTGCCCGGCTAAAACGAGATCGACGCCGCGTTTCTCGAGAATCGGCACGACGTTCTGGCGCATGTCGGTGCAATTCGGATCGGTGTCGGAATCGATGATCCCGCGGGAGTAAGGCGCATGGTGCCAATAGGCGATGAGCCACGGCTGAGTTGTGGCAGCTAAGTCGCGCTGCAACCAAGTTAGCATGGCACCGCCGGGCTGACGATCGGAAGTCATCGAATCGAGGCAGATGAAATGAATGCTGCCGTAGTCGAAGGAGTAGTAACGGTTCGTGGCGGAAGCTACTCCGCCTGCTTCTCCATTGGCGGGCAAGCTAAAGATGTTGAAGTAAGGCAGCGTCGCCGGCGGCGTGCCGGATTCGGCGGTGTCATGGTTGCCAATCGTCGGCCAAAGGATGGTGTTACGCAGCGGCCGGGCATACATGTCGAACAGCGTGGTTTGATATTCGGCATCGGTTCCGTTTTCGTAGGCGTTGTCGCCTAGCATTAACCAGACATCCGTCGCGCGTGTGCCGGTGTAGTTTAAGTAGCTGTCGCGTACCGTTGCGGCGGCGGGTGTTCCTTCGCCGGAATCGCCGATGACCCAGATACGAGTAGGAGCCGACGAGCCAATGAGCGGGGATGTCTGGAAGGTGAAGTCAGCTCCTCCCGCGAGTGTCACGGTAGATGAACCGACGGAGTAGTAGTAGCGCGTCCCGGCCGAAAGACCTGTCAGCTTGACCTGATGTTCGGTTGTCGCAGTGGTGTCATCCGCGTTGAAGATAAGACTGTCTGGCGCGGTGCCGAAGCGCACACGGCTGTCGGTGGCGACGTTTGTCCGCCAGCGAATCACCAGGCTAGTCGGTGTGCCTGTTTGTAGATAAGGACCGCGGGTTACTGCCGGTGGCGCGTTCACGACGAAGCCGCTCGTCCAGGTCGGTCCATTGACCAAAGTGCCGATCGTTCCGCTGCCCGAGCTGCTGGTCGCGGTCGTGCCGGTCGCTTCATTCAAGCCCCACCGTCCGATCAATCCAACCGCGCTCGTGATCTCGAGGTTCTGGTTGGCAGCGATGTCCGCGGCGGTGCGCGCGTAGTTCCAGATGCGGACTTCGTCGAGAACACCGTTGAAGAAGCCGGCGGCGGCGCCGGTCGAGTCGAGCGCCGATCCGAGCGCCGCGTGTTGAATGCTGTCGGAACGGGGTGGCTGGCCGACCGCTAGTTCAGCCTCGAGCGCGCCGTTCAGAAAGAGCTGCCACTTCGCGCCATCGTAAGTCACGGCGGCGTGATACCAGATGCCTTGCGCGATCGGCGTCTTCCCGCTGACCGGGTGGTTCAGGCCGGGCGAAGTGCCGGTCGCGCCTTCCTCGAAATCGGCGATGAGGACGTTGTCGGAAGGCCGGATGCCAAGGAAGTAATTCATGTCCTTGTTCGAGCCGTCGACTTCCGCGCGCCCTTTTGTGACGAGCGGAATCGCGTCGATGCCGCCGTAGCCGGTCGAGGTGCTAACGCCGACACCCTGCCGCTTGAACCAGGTCTCGATGGTGAACTTCGCCGTGCCGAGGCTAGGCGCGGATCCGAAGGTGACGTAGTCATTCACGCCATCGAAGGCGAGGCCGGAGCCAGCCTGAACGGCGGCCGACATGCCGGCGAAGAGAGCAATCAGAAGCGTGAAGAGAGAGCGCAGGCGCAGAGCATTCATAAGGGGGGAAACCGGCGAGGCCGGAGGGGACGTCCAGAATGGCAATAATGACTTCGGTTTTCAACAGGTAAGCCGCGGCATTCGCTGCTCGAAGCCACGGAGCCGCGATGTCCGAGTCGAGGGAATGACGCGCGTGCGCGCCCGAGCAGTTCCGAATTAACCGATGTGAAGAAGCGATACCTCCTGCTCGTCTGCGCGATTGTTTGCTCCGTCGCATCCGCCGCGGTGAATGAAAACATTCGGAGCGCGCAGGCGAAGTTGAAGGAGAGCGGCTTCTACTTCGGCGAGGTCAACGGCGCGACCGGCACCGACTTTTCCGCCGCGCTGACGCGTTACCAGATCCGGAACGGGCTGCAGATTACCGGGACGTTGAACGCTGAAACGAGCAAGGCGCTCGGCGTGCATGCTGAGGCGGCCGCACCGGCGAAGGACAAGGCCGCGGCAGCTCCACCTTCCGACACCTGGCGACGGCTGCGAAAAGAAGACGCTCGTGTCCCTGCGGCGCGCGAAGCGGCTGCTCCGCGGACCGCCCAGCCGGACACGTCCGGCGGGCCGCCAGCGGTGCTCGAGCCGATCGGCGATGGTCAGGTGAAGTTGAAGAAGGAACGTCTGCGCGATTACGTCGCCGCGTTCGTCCTGGCCGGGCTCGATCCACAGGTCGGAGCTGAGCTCGAGTTCTTTAGCGATCGCGTCCGTTATTACAATGAAGGCGAGATCGGACGGGAGAAGATCCGGGCGGATCTCGCGAGCTACGACAGGCATTGGCCGCAACGGCGTTTCTGGCTGGCCGGCGATCTCGATGTCGGCATGCAACCAGACAGTCGCGTGCGCGTGAGCTTTCCGCTCCGCTACGACCTGGCGAATGGCGCGAAGCACAAGTCGGGACGGGTTCGGAAAACCCTGCTTCTCGAGATTCGCGGCGAAGACCTCGAGATTGTCGCGGTCGACGAAACCAAAGCTTGAAGACGCTCGGGATTGTCGGCGGCACCGGTCCGGAATCGACGATTGAATATTACCGTCGGCTGATCGCCGGCTATCGCGCGCGCAATGCGGAACGCCGCGCGCCCGCGATGATCATCAACAGCGTCGATAACAAGACGCTGATCGACTGGATCACGGCGGGTGAGCTCGCGACGGTCACCGATTTTCTGGTGCGCGAGATCGAGCGACTCGCGCGCGCGGGTGCCGACTTCGCACTCATTGCAGCGAACACGCCGCACCTCGTGTTCGACCAGGTGCAGCAACGCTCGCAGCTGCCGTTGCTCAGCATTGTCGCGGCCACGGTGGACGCAGCCGCGGCGGCGGGTTTGCGGCGGCTCGCGCTTTTCGGGACGCGCTTCACGATGCAGGCGCCGCTCTTTCCGGAGGCGTTCGCGCAGCGCGGAATGACGATCATCCTGCCGAACGAGGACGAGCAGGCGTTCATCCATGAAAAGTACATGGGCGAGCTTTTCGTCGGCACGATCCGGGATGAAACGCGCACCGCGCTGCTCGACATCGTGCAAGCGATGAAGCACCGGAACAACGTCGAGGGTCTGATTCTCGGCGGGACGGAGTTGTCGCTCATCCTGCGCGACTCGACCGCCGCCGGGCTGCCCGTTTTGGACACAACGCAGATCCACGTCGATGCGGCGATCGAGTGGATGCTGCGCGACTAAAACCTCTCGTTAGGCCGGTTTGTTCGCGCCGTCGCCGGTGAACTCGCGCGGCGTTTCCAGCTGCCTCGCGCTCGGACCATTCTCCAGATGAACGGCGCGCTGCGGCAGTGGAATTTCGATCCCGGCATCTCGCAGGGCGAGGTTTAGCGCGACCGCGACGTCGCTTTGCACGGCGGCGAAATGCACCACGTCATCCGTCGAAAACCCGATCTCGAAGATCAACGCATCGGCGCCGAATTCCTTTAGCAACGCTTCCGGCGCGGGCTCCTTGAGCACCTTCGGATGGGCGGCCGCGGTCTTCGCCAGCAGGTCAAGCACGCGTGGCGGATCGCTCCCGTAAGCCAGGCGAATGCTCAGGTTCATCCGTTTCTGCCGGCTGGAGATGGTGCGGTTCGTGACCTTCTCTGAGATGAGCTGTCCGTTCGGGATGATGAGCTGCGAATTGTCGCCCAGCATGATGATGCTCGCGCGGATGCCGATGCGCCTAACGACTCCTGTGATGCCGCTGACCTCGACCACATCGCCGACCTGCACCGGGCGCTCGAAGAGGAGGATCAGGCCGGAGAAGAAGTTGTTGAAGATGTTCTGCAAGCCGAAGCCGATGCCGACTCCGAACGCACCGGCGAGGATCGCGAACTTCGTCATGTCCGCGCCGACCGCGGCGATCGCGGCGTAGAAGCCGACGAGGAGAATGACGTAATGCGCGAGGGTCGAGACGGCGTAGGCCGAGCCGCGGGCCAGACGCAGGCGATCGTAAAGTTCCTCCTCGAGGAGGAAACGAACGAAGCGCGAGAGAAGGAGCGTGATCCAGATGGTGAGCGCGAAGGCGAGGACCGCGCCTAACGAGAGGTGAAGCGAACGCACCGTGATTTCGGCTTCGATAAAGGCGCTGATCCGTGCGAGGGCGGCTTCGCGGATCGAGAACGCGCCCAGCGAGAGGAGCAACCAGATGATGAACGCGATAAGGCGAATGCCGCGCCCGATCCGCCGGCGGAGCAACGGCCGGTGATGTTGGACGATCGCGAGGGAGGAGAGCGGCCGAATTTGTAAGGCGAATAAGATGAGGCCTTCGACAATCCCGGCCGCCGCATAGAGCAGGACCGCGAGGTAGGCGGTGGCGAGCGCGCCGAGGCCGAGGTAGTTCGCGAGCGCGACGTAGCCGAGCAGGTTGGTGATGAAGACCGCGACGAAAAGCACGACCCCGACGCGCGCCGCCGCACGGGTCGCCCGGCGTGAAGTGGTGCGCGGGCCGGTGCGCGTGGAGCGAACGAACCAGGCGAGAAAAACCGCGCCGCCAATCATTTCGAGAAGCAGGATGAAGCGAGAGAGGACGGGGAGCGCGGCGGCGAGGGCGCGGAGTTGCGCGACGACGTAGAACACGACCAGCGCGTTGACGATCGGGAAGAGATGACGATCGATCAGGCGCCGAAGGAGCGCGACAATCGGGATCAAGGCGAGCGTCGCGAGGATGATCCAGACGAGCCGCGGCGCGTCGTTGAGAATCGCGCGCGAGAAGATGAAGGCGAGAATCGACGAGGTCGCGAGCGGCGATTGCAGAACGCGATTCGCGCGTTCGAGTGACGGGTCGTGATCCGTCCAGCGCGCGGTCTGCCGTTTGATCTTAACCAGAACGAAGGCGAAGCCGAGCAAGAGGAGCGCGAGGTAAACGAACTTCGTCCACTCGCGCGCTGCGTAGTCGCGGAGCTGCGTCGCCTGCACGCCTAACGAGACCTGGCTCTCGCGCACCAGCGCGGCAGTCGCGGCGTTGCGCACCTCGGGGCTCCACATGGGCGGACTGTCCTGCACCCAGAGGCGATTGACTGCGGCACTCTGCGCCGCCTTCAGCGAACGCATCGCGCCCTGCACGCGCTGGGTTTGTTCCGCGACGCGCGTCTGCAACGTCAGCACGGTCGCGCGGCCTTTCTGCAGGGCGGCTTCGCTCGCGTCGATACCCTTGAGCACTCGGTCGACGCGCTCGGTTAATTCCGGCGGCGCATCAGAAGTGCGCGCGAGTTCCAGGGTCGATCGCCACGTCGTGCGCAGATCGGGTAATTGGGACAACTGGCGATCGAGAAACGTCGCGCGTTCGGTGAGATCGCGGCTCCAAGCCGCGAGCTGATCGGCCATTCTTTGCCAGCGCGTTTCGAGATCGCGCAACGTCTCGAGCGGAACGCCGGGCGCGAGCATGCGCTTCGTTTCGTCGAGGCGCGCGTCGATCTCGCGCGTGGTCGCCGGAAGCTCCTGCGAAATCGTGGTGCTCGTCCCGTGCGCGGAAACTTCCGACTGCATTTGGTCGAGCCGCTCGCTCGCTGCATCGGACGCTGCGACCACATCGGCGAGCGGAACGGCGGTCGGCGCGGGGGTCGGTTTCGGAGAAGTCGCGGCGGAAGGAGATGGCGAGGTCGTCTGCGCGCCCGCATTGATCAACGCGAGCCAACCGACGAGCAGACTAACGAGGGCGCGGCGAGGCCGGCGCGGCAGTTCCTTCACCAGAGAAGATACGCGGGCGAGGCGTTTCGCACGTTCGTTACCGCCACGGTTGGTTCGTGCGCGAATGCGGTTACGATTCGCGGCACGAGCATGATGAAATACGAGACGTTCTGCGGCGGCATCTTCGAGACAAATTGCTATCTGCTGCACGCGCCGGAAGGGCAGATCCTCTTCGATGCGCCGGACGGCGCCTGCGAGTGGCTCGAAGAAAGCGGCCTTGCGCCGAAGCTCGTGCTCCTCACGCACGGTCACTTCGATCACGTGCCCGACCTCGCCAAAATCAAACGGCGTTTCGGCGCGGAGATTGGCTGCCATCGCGACACCGTGCCGATGATCTCCGATCCCGACTTTTTCCGGCGCGTCGGCTTCGCCCTCGAAGTGGAACCAGCGGAGCCAGATTTCCTGATCGAGGAAACACCGGGCCGTAACTTCCTCGGCGCGGAGTTTGAGATTCTGGACGTGCCGGGCCACTCGCCGGGCAGCCTTTGTTTTCTCGCGCGCGAAGCCGGTATTCTGATCGGCGGCGACGTGCTTTTCGCGGGCGGCGTTGGGCGTTGGGATTTGCCCGGAGGCGACGGCGATCTCCTCTTCAGCGGGATCAAGAGCAAGCTCTATCGGCTCGGTGACGAGATCACCGTTCTCGCCGGCCACGGACCGCCGACCACGATCGGCCGCGAACGGGCATCGAACCCGTTCGTTCGTTAGGCGGAGAAGCGGAGCTTAGCGCCTGCCACGACTGCGGTCGCGATCGCGATCGCGATCGCGATCGCCGTAGCGCGAATTTGCGGCACGGCGGAGATCGTACAGCTGCGAGCGGATTTCATCGGCGCGGCGACGCACTTCCCAGGAGCGAATGCGTCCGCGATTAAAGTCGAAATTCAGACGCTCTGCCTGCTGACGGAGCTCGCGATAACGCGAACGAATTCGCCCGTCCGGCGTGTTTCCGAGTTCACGCCGCAGACGGGCGATGTCACCGTTCAGGCGGTCAAGCTCGATGCGGCCGCGATTCTCACCATCGCCGCGGTAACCGTGATCGTAATCGCGCGTCGGATCGACCAGGCGCGCGACGTCGCGAGCGAAATCACGTGCGTCCCCGCGTTGCGCATGAGCCATTGAAGCGGCGGCGGCTGAGAGAAGAAGTGCGCAGAGAAGTGCAGGAGTTTTTCCATTCATCCGTTCTGCAAATCTGACGGCGCTGCCGCCGGACGCATTCAACGGACGCGCGCCCGCTATTGCGGCATGACTCCGCTCTGCGTCGCGTGCACGAGCGTTTCGTGCAACCGCGCGAGGCCGGGGATTTCCTCCACAATCTCGGTCAGGCACGAGAGCGCGGATGGAATGTGCGCCAGGAACGGCGTGCTCCTTTTAACCAGGCCGAGATAGCCATAGGCGCCGAGTGCCTGCATCAAACGCTGCATTGCGCAGAGGCGGAAAATCTCTTCGTCATTGATGCGCAAAGGGCTGCCGTGCTGCTCGCGCAGATCGCGGTAGATGTCGAAAAGCTCGTCGCGTTCGTCCGATGAAAGCGTGACGTACGGATCGTAGAGCAACGACGCGAGGTCGTACTTCGAAAGGCCGGGACGCATGCCCTGAAAGTCGATCAGGTGCGCCTGGCCATCGCGGATGATGATGTTCTGCGATTGAAAATCGCGGTGCACCAAAACGCGCGGAAGGCTCGCGAGCCGCTCCGCGATTTCGCGCAACGCAGGTAACGCAGCAAGCTCGTTGCGCACCTTTTCATGGATCGCGAAGCAGCGGCCGAGCGAGTTCTCGAAGAAGTATTGCTGCTCCCAAAGATAGAGTGGCGCATCGAATTCCTGCGGGAAATCCTTCTGAATCGCAGCCGCTTTTTCGAGCGGCAGACAATGCAGCTTCGTCACTTCCTCGAGCGCGGATTCGTAGAGCGCGCGACGGACCGACCAGCTTTCGTCGCGATAACTCCACAGATCCGTTTCGCCGAGATCTTCGATCCAAATCAGGCCTTCATCCGGATCGTGGAAAAAGATCCGTGGCGCGCGAATCGAATGTTTCGCGAAGAACTCCGCGATCTGCACGTAGTGCCGGTTCTCGGCGCGATCGAGGTTGTACTTCACCAGAATCAGCGACTGATCCGGGCTCGAGCGCACGCGATAAAAGCGCCGATCCGACCCGCCTTTTTGGATCGGCGTGATCTCGACCTCCGCTTCGTCGAAGCGCGGGAAATGCCGACGCGTTTGCGAGACGAGCAGGTCGGTTTTGGTGAGGGCGTCGGTCGTGCGGCTCAC
>JALZAD010000071.1 GCA_030948555.1 Verrucomicrobiota bacterium
ATGATGCCGAGCACGTCATGCACTCCGATCCGGGTGCCTTCGACGCGGGCGTTCCCGCCGCGTATGCCGGGAGTGCGGACGATATAGCGGTAAGATGTGGCTATGTCGTTCATCGGTTCAGAGTTTAGCGGCTCAACGCGGATTCGTCAGCAAGTTCGTTTCCGCAGGATGCGGAAACCAGCACGCAGAGGCGCGCGCTACCCAGGCAGCATCACAACGCGCGACGCGTTGTCACTTCATCCGATCAAAAGTCTTCTGCAGCAGCGCCAGATCGCTCGGCTGGCCGAGTTTTTCTCTCGTGGAATCCACCCACTTCTTCTCAAGCGCATTCTTGGTTGGCCGATCGTTCTGGTAGAAGACGCCGAAGACGCCGGGGAAGGGTAACTGCGCGAGCTTGTAGGCGGCGAGCTCGTCGGTCACATCATGCCGCAACTCGTCTTCGGGCGTGTTGTCGTACTTTTTCTCCTGAATGACTTCGAAGGCGCCGCCCTTGCGGGGGTTGGCGGGGTCAAACGCTCCCGGAAAGAACTCCACACATTCAGACAGGCATTCAATCACTGAGAAGCCTTGGTGATCCATGGCGCGCTCGATCATCTGGATCATGTGATTCACCTGGCTGGCATGGGTGCGCGCGACGAAGGTGGCTCCGCTCCCGACGAGCTTTTTCATCGGGTTGACCGGCTGGTCGATCGCGCCTTGCGGGTCGGTCTTCGATTTGAAGCCGATGGGGCTGGTGGGCGAGGTCTGCTTTTTGGTCAGGCCATAGACGAAGTTGTCCATGATGACGTAGGTGAGGTTGATATTCTTGCGCGCGCCGTGCTCGAGGTGGTTGCCGCCGATCGAGAAGCCGTCGCCGTCGCCGCCGAAGAGGAAGACGTGCAGGTCGGGTCGGGCGAGGCTGACGCCAGTGGCCATGGGAACGGCGCGACCGTGGATGAAGTGGGCGCCGTAGCCATTTACGAAATAGGGAAAGCGCGAGGAGCAGCCGATGCCGGCGAGGGTGACGATCTTCTCGTGGTCGAGCTGGCGTTTCTCGAGGACCTTGTAGTAGGCGGCGAGGACCGCGAAGTCGCCGCAGCCGGGACACCAAGTGGGGTGATCGGCGGTGATGGCTTTCTTGGTGAGTTTCTCGCGGGGGAACTCCGGACCCTGAGTGGCGGTCGCTCGGCCGCGGGTGTCGACGGCGATGGCTACTGTGTCTGTATCAGGCATAAGAGGGATTTAATTTGGAAACCAGAAAGCCAGAAACAAGACAGAGATCCGACTCCCTTTTCTGGTTTTATGGCTTTGAAGTTCATTTTCTCGGTTCGGTGCCGAGGTGTCGTTCATAGGATTGCGTTCAACGTGGAAGCCTTGAGCCGGAATCTCCGGCTACCGATGGAATGATATACGCCTGGTTTATAAATCGTGGAAGCGGGAAAACGTTGCGCACGCGGCGCCCGCCTGCTGGCACAACACTCGCTACTCACGCGCACCTTAAGGTATGCGACTGCAGCATTCTTCACGGCGCGGCTTCACGTTGGTCGAGATCATGATCGTGGTCGCGATCATCGCGTTGCTTGCTGCCATCGCGTTGCCGAGTCTCGCCCGTGCTCGGAAGCGGTCGCAGGCGGCAACGATCAAGGAGGAGCTGCGCGTGATCCAGGGTGCGATGGATCAGTTCTACACGGAGAATCCAATCGCCGACAGCAGCACGTGGCGGGACTTGGTGCCTTACTTCAAGCCAGGATCGCGACTCGCCAATGCGGTAAGCGGGAGTGGCGCCGACATGACACTGCTTGACCCGCTAGGGAATAGCTACCTCGAGTGGATGGACGGACCTAAGAACGAGCGGGTAGCTGTCAACACGCAGACCTTCGTGAGTCTGGCAGAAGTTGCAGACATAGATTTCTGGCAACCTTACGTCCGGGACCTAGTTTCTACGTCCGGGTTGCAAGCAGCTCCGGCTAACTAAGCCGGCTTCTCGGTGTCGCGCGTCTCGTTTGTCCCGGAGGAGGCGAAGATCGCTTCGCTGCCCGGCTGATTGGGCGTGTTATCCTGGGCGCGATCGCGCTCCGGTGAGACGGTGGCGGCGGCGCGAGCAGCGGCTTCCGCGGTCGATTCCAACGTCGAGTGGCCATGGCCATTCGCACCGTTCGTTTTTGCGCCATTCGCGGCGTAATCACCGCCGAGACCTTGCAGGATTTCCTTCACCCGGAAAGTCAGTCCGTCCGTCTTAGTCAGGCTCTGGATCTTCGGCTCGCAATACTTCGCGCGAAGAATGGTAGCGAACTGACCATAACCGTAGACGCCCTGGTCATTCATCTCGACAACGACGATCCGTTTGAACCTGGCGAAGATCTCTTCGACGCCGTTCGGGAGGGGGTGGACGTGGCGGAAGTGAATCGCCGATAGCTTCTCTCCGCGCTGGCGGAGTTGCTTCACCGCGTCGTGAATCGGTCCATAGGTCGAGCCCCAGCCGACCAACAAGACGTCGCCTTCCTGCTCGCCGTAAATGGTCGGAACGGGAAGTTCTTCGGCGAGCTTCCGCATCTTGTTCCGGCGCTTGGCGGTCATCGCCATGTGCAGCTTCGGGCTGCCGGTCGGGTGCCCCATTTCGTCGTGCTCAAGGCCGGAGAGCAGGGGATACTTCCCGTCGCGAATGCGCGTGCCAGGCGCGATGTGCTGGGTGATGCCGTCGAGTGGGTAAGGCTTGAAGGATTCGCGCGGCGAGAGGTCCGGCTTCGCGTTTTGCATGAGCTCGGAAAGGTTCGGCTCGTCGAAGGCCTCGATGCGGGTAGCTAACGAGCTATCGCTCAGAATCAAGACAGGCGTGCTGTATTTGCGCGCGATCTGCGCCGCCTCGATCGCGATGTAAAAACAGTCTTCCACGGTCTTCGCGGCAAGCACGACGCGCGGACTATCGCCATGTCCGCCGAAGATCGCCTGGAACAGGTCGCTCTGTTCGACGTTCGTCGGTAGCCCAGTGCTTGGGCCGCCACGTTGCACATTGATAATGATGAGCGGCACCTCGGCCATGGACGCCCAGCCGATAGCTTCCGCCTTCAAGGAGATGCCAGGCCCGGCGCTGCCGGTGATCGCGAGATTACCGGAAATCGAGAAACCAATCGCGGTCGAGACCGCAGCGAGCTCATCCTCTGATTGCACGAACAAGCCGCCGTACTTCGGCAACTCGCGCCGCAGGATCTCCATGACCGACGACCAGGGGGTGATCGGATAACCGGCGCCATACCGAACGCCGCCGGCCAGCAGGCCGTAGGCGAGCGCCTGGTTCCCATCCATCGTGATCTGCGCGCGGCCTCCGGTCTTCTCGACCTTCTCGAACTGGTAAACGTGCTGGAGAAGGTTGCCGACAGGGTAGTTGTAGCCGGCCTGGAAACCCATCAGCGCGGTGTTGACGATGCTTTCGTCTTTGCCCGTAAATTTTTCGCCGATTAGCTTCTTCAACTTGTCCTGATCCAGCTGAAAAATCTTAGCTATCAGTCCGAGGACGAACATGTTCTTGCCCTTGTCCTTCGCGCTGCCGCCGAGTGCTTCCACGGTGAGGCCGGTGATCGGAACGCCGACGTAGACGTAGCGCTTATCGTCGAGGTCTGGCTCGACGTTGTCGCTGTCGTAAAGGAGCAGGCCGCCTTCTTTCAGGAAACTGAGGTGGTCCTGATAGCTATGCTGGTAGAAGGCGACGAGGAAGTCGGCTTCATCGCCTGCGGAAAGCACTTCGCCGGTGCCGATTCGCACCTGGAAGATTGACGGCCCGCCGGAAATCGTGGCGGGGATGGTCATGTAAGTCATGACATCCTGGTCGCTACGCCCAGCCAGGCGCGCGAGAAAACCGCCCGCCGTTTGGATTCCATCCTGCGAATTTCCCGCGAGGCGGATGACCGCATCATTGATGTTTTCAGGCCGAAGATCGGCGCGGTCGGGCGCACCGGCGGCGACGGTGGCGCTCGGGACTTCCGGATTTTGCACCGCCGTGATGTCAGGATTATTAGTCTCGCCCATGCTGTGAAAGTGGAGGGAAATCTTTGCAAGTCACTCCGTTTTTACCAGCCGAAACCGCGGTAAATTCATTCCGCACGCATGAGCGAGTTTCGATTTGCATTCACGAAACACAACAGCATACTAGCGCTCTTCAAGACGCGGGGTGGAGCAGTCTGGTAGCTCGTCAGGCTCATAACCTGAAGGCCGCGGGTTCAAATCCCGCCCCCGCAACCAATTTCCCCGCCGTTCGGCGGCAACGACATTCCTGAGTAGCTCAGTGGTAGAGCGATCGGCTGTTAACCGATTGGTCGTAGGTTCGAGTCCTACCTCAGGAGCCATTGTGTAGCACTCGCGAGATTGAGCGAGCAAGTTCATGCCTAGCTGATACGCTTCCGTCCAATGATTCCGACCGTTACAGTGCGCAAAACACATGCTTCGCCTGCTCCTACGCCGCAAGCCCTTGCCTGGCACGCGGGGCGGCTTTGGATGGGTTCGCGGGATCTCCGGCGAATCTACGAGATTGATCCAGGCTCCTGGCAGGTGATGCGGGAAGCTGAGCCGCCCGGGATTCCGTGGGCCGCTGCGTCAGCGGGCGATTCGCTCTTCTTCACCTTGGGCGAAGGCCCGAATGACGATCGCTACATCAGGCGCTTTGTGCCGGGTGAGGGCTTTGCTCACGAGAGTGCGATCGAGTGCCCGGATTTCACCGGCTCGTATCTGAGTCACAACGGCGAACACCTCTACCTGAGCCAGTGGTATGAGCATCGCATTCTGCAGCTCGACGAAACCGGAAAGATCCTTCGCACGATTGATATCGGCGCGGAGATCTCGGGCCACACCTTCGCGAACGGTCTCCTCTTCGTCCTCCGCGGCACGGAGCAGAACGGTGAACATTGGCACGTGGCTGTGCTGGATCCTGCCGAGGACCGGCCGGAAATCAAAGATCTGGCGCATGTGCCGTTTGCCTGCCGGTCGCTCGCTTTCGATGGCGAGTCGTTCTGGTCAAATCATCGCGCCGCGGGCGAGACCGTCTCGTTTACTTTGCCGGAGTAGCTTCGCGCTCGCGGCGAGGCGGCCACAAGTAGAGGCATGTCTCCTGCTTTTTCCGGCGGGATGAAAAACTACCTTAAGGTCGTGGCGCTCTCCGCGCTGGCGATTGTAACCCTCGCAGTGTCGCCGCGCCAAACCACGGCGGCGGAAGATCAGTATTCGTTCAAAGTCCACAACACCACCTCGACGAAGATCACGAAGCTGCTCGCTTCGCCGGATGGGAAGAGCTACGGCTTCTTCGACATCGGTGAAGGTATTCCGGCTGGTAAGACGGTGACGTTGAACTGGGACAAGAAGACGAACGACAGCGATTGCCACTGGTTCTTCAAAGCCGGCTTTAAGGACGGCGAAGAGTCCGAAGCAGTGAAGTTCGACTTCTGCGAAGACGATCTCGAGCTCGAGTTCTAGTCGAGATAAGGTTCAAAACAAAAGGCGCAGGAGCACTACGACTCCTGCGCCTTTTATTTGTCCGAATTCCTGAGTTCAGCTAACGGCGATCGGTTGCGGTGCCCTTTGCCCAAGCCGAGCTATAGCGCAGCCGCCGCGATCCCGATGTGCAACCCGATGTCGTTCCGGTTGTGTCCAACCATGCCTATGAGCGGACTGTTGCCGTAAGCGAAGCCGATCAAGGCGACCAGCAGGTAAACTAAGCCGAAGATCTGGGAGTATTTCCGCGACGCGCCCGCACCGGCAAACGCACAAAAGAGCGCAGCCGCCCCTGAGGCGAGGTGGATGGCGTTGTGGATTGGGCCGACCATGAAGATGCCATAGAGCATCCCGTCGGGCGCGAGCGCCGGGACGAAGCCGCCGATACCAGCGATGGTGAAGAAGATATCGAAGAAATAGCAGCAGCTTTAAGCTTAGAGGTTCCTTAACCTTGCAAGGTGTTCAGGTAGAGTTACGGATGCCTCTAAACCTCAGATGTCGCCGGCTCTCACTCGCGGTTGAACTCAGCAGCTTCGTGCCGTCGCTTACTGACTACTCGTTAGCTCGCGGCGGGACGGCTTCGATGACCTGCTTCAGCTCAGCCAGACGAATGGGCTTTTGCAGGATCGCGTAGGCCCCGCAGCGCGTGATAGCCAGGTCTTGCACGCCCAGCGCACCGGAAACGAGCACGACATGCGCGGCTGGATCTTTGGCCACGATGTTCCGGCAAGCGGTCACGCCATTTAATCCAGACATGAGGTAATCCATGACGACCACGTCCGGCTTATGGCGGTCGTAGGCATGGATCGCTTCGAGGCCCGAGCCGACCATCTCTACGACCTCGTGTTCAGAAGCCCCGACCATGCTGGCCAGAGTACCTGCGACCTCGCGGTTATCCTCCGCGATCAAGACCTTCATGCCCTCTTATGCAGAAAGATGCATACCAAACGCCTCCTCCTTTTCCGCAGGAGGCGCTTTGTCATCCTCTCGGCTACACGACTAACTACCCGACTGGTTCCGCACGAGGGTCGCGTCTGCGCTGTTCACCGTTCCGTCGGTATTTACATCGAGGCGGAAGTTGCCCGGACCCACCAGCTGACCGGACCCGTTGCGCGTTTGCGTGGTGTCCGCCGCGTTTGCGATGCCGTCGGCGTTCGTATCGCCGACCACCACCCGCATCTGCACCGAGACCAGGCTGCTGAACAGCCCGGTCGTGTCGCTCACATTATGCAAGCTGACGGTCAGCACCTGCGCTGTCGTCACGCCCGTGAGGTTGACCACGTATTGGTGCGGATCGCTCCCGATGGCGCCGTTCGTTACCTTCCCCGTGCCCGCAGTGACGCTCGCGCCGGTCACACTCGAGACCGCGTTCGGGAAGGTGAACACGACGGTGTAATCCCCACTCGCACCGCCGCTGCGGCACTCGATTCCCGGATTGCCCGCGAGCGGAAGATCGATGGCAAATGCACCCGCCGCGGCATGCGTCTTCACCGACGCTGCGCTCGCTAATTGCACGGGGAAGCTGATCGGGTACTGCGTGCCGCCGCGAGTATCATCAGCGCGATTACTTCCGCTACCTTGCGCCGTGGTGAACGCAGAGCCGCGCAGGCCGGCGAGCACGGAGCCGATGCCGAGCGCCGTATGCCCGGCAGGGAGCGCAGCGTTCAACTTACTCACCGCCACCTTCACCGTGATCGTCTTATTTACCTGATCGAACGCTCCGGCGTCGGCCGCGCCGATATCATTGTAGGTCAGCGAGCCGTCGAAGTTCCGCACCGCCCGGCCGTAAATAAACGTCTGCGCACCGCTGGCATCGGTCGAGGCTCGGACGAAGAACTGATCGCCGCGATCCGAAACCGCGAAGGTGAATTCGCCCGTCGGGCTTAAGACGGGATTCAGCGTGTTCGCCGCGAAGTTCATCCGCCAGTTCGTGCTCGGCGGGATCGCGGTTAGATCGGAAACCTTCATGGTGCAGGAAAGAATCGGCGCGGCCGGTGTGCCTTCGGTCGAGTAGAGGATCGAGAGAATGTCCGTCGGGTCGTCGTTAGGTAGAACAACTGTCCCGCCCGTCTGCGGATTGCCGCCGGTCCGGACGTCGTCGCGGAAGTCGGTGACTTGCGAACCAGGAATACCGCCGACGCTGGCCGCAGTCGGGAGAGGTTCGTAGGCGCGGGCCGGCAAGGCGGCGCCTTCAACTGGTGTCGGAATGACAGCGCTATTGTTCACGCCGGGTCCACTGATCTGACGCGTCACATAGGTATGCGCTTTAATGTCATTGTGATCATCGGCAAATGCGATGACCGCCGCGCCAGTGGGATCGA
>JALZAD010000080.1 GCA_030948555.1 Verrucomicrobiota bacterium
GCCTAACGAGACGCCACTCGCGCGATGCCCGGTCCGACCGAGATCCTGGACCGTGGTGACGAATCCGGCGCGTTCGACAGTCAGGGTCATGCGTCGAAGTCGTCGGGTGAGATGGCGCGGAAGCGCACGCGATCTCCCGCCTGAAGCAGCGCGGGCGCATCGGCTTCCGGGTCGAAAAGGCGTAACCGCGTGCGGCCAATCAAGTGCCAGCCGCCGGGCGACACGCTTGGATAAACTCCGGTCTGCGAGCCGCCGATCGCCACGGATCCGGCCGGGACTTGCTTGCGCGGCGTTGCGCGGCGCGGCGTCGACAACTCGTTAGGCAATCCGCTCAGGTAAGGAAACCCGGGTGTAAATCCCACGCAGCTGACGCGGTATTCAGCCGCGCTGTGCCGCTCAATCACCTCCTCGACGCTGAGCCCGGTGTGTTGCGCGACCGCATCGAGATCAGGCCCAAATTCACGTTCGTAACACACCGGGATTTCCACGATGCGAGTCGGCGCAGTCGTTGTGGCAACGGTCTTCAGCGCGTGCTCGATTCGCTCCGCCATCATCTCAAAAGAACAACGCGCGCCGTCGTAAAACACGCCAAGCGTCATATAGGCCGGCGCGATCTCGATCACGCCCGCGATCTCCGCCTCTCGCAACGCGCGCGCGCTCGCCAGCATCGTCTCGATCATGTCATCCGCTGGATCGCGCGGCCGGACCCGCACAAGCAGCGCGCTGTCGCCGAGCGGATCGATCTGCAGATTCAGTTCAGTTCCGCTTCGCCTCGCCATTCGCCACCGCGTCTTCAACGTTGTCGACCTTCTTGTTGATCTGCGCGACCACCGGATGCACTTCGCTGATCAGCTGGTGCTCCTCTTTCGCGAGCGCCTCGATCCGGCTCGTGACCTCGTGCAACTCATTCAGCATTGCCTCCTGCTTCGCGGAAATGCGGTGCATCCACCAGAAGCAGACAATCCAGCAGCCCGTGCCGGTAAGACCCATGAGCAACCCAGCCAATTCGAAGTTCTTCAAGTGGCGCAAAGCTACTCCGACTGCCGTTCTGCTGTCACTTCGCAGAAATGCGGCGTTCTCGAAGCAGATCCGAAGTCGCCACTGTCGGATACCGTGATGTCAGTCGCGCTTGGGGTGTGTCGCCGCGCGCGCTTTAACCTTTCATCGCGCCGGCGGTGAGGCCTTGCACGATGCGGCGCTGGAAAACTCCGACGAGCAGAATCAGCGGGATTGTGCTGACGACAACCGCCGCGGCGATCGGGCCCCACGGCGTTTCGTGCACGGTCGTGCCGCTGAGCGTTGCGATGCCAGCGGTGACCGTTTTCATCCGGTCGTCCGTCATGAAGGTGAGCGCGAAGAGAAATTCGTTCCAGGCAAAGATGAAGACGAGAATGGCGGTGGTCGCGAGCGCCGGCGCGGACAACGGCAGAATGATTCGCCACAGAATCTGGAACCGACCGAGACCATCGACCTTGGCCGCGTCTTCGATGTCGCGCGGAACGGTGCGGAAAAAGGTGGCGAGCACGATGACGCAGAACGGCAGATTGAAGGTCGTGTAGGGGATGATGAGGCCGAACGGATTGTTGAGCAGACCCGCTGCGCGCATCATTTCGTAAAGCGGAAAGAAGAAGATAATGGGCGGGAACAGTGAGATCACGACGAGCGCGGCGAGCATGGTGCGTGAGCCGCGCATGCGCAGTCGCGAGACGGCGTAGGCGGCGAGTGCGCTAAGGCCGACGCATAACAGCGTGGACGTCGCGGAAACGATGAAGCTGTTGAGGAGGTAGCGAGCGAATGGTTTCCGCACGAAGAGCGCATTGTAATGCTGCAACGTCGTCTGATGCGGGATGTAGGTGACGGGCAGCGCCGCAATCTCCGCGTTGGATTTCAGTGACGTGACGATTTGCCAAACAAAAGGCGCAAGGCACCAGAGCACCACGAGCCAGATGAGCGCGTAATAGGCGGCGCGTTTCATTCGCTGCCGAAGTGGGCCGCGCGCGTGCGCGAGAGCGGCCAGTAAACCAGCGCGGTGAAGATCGCGATCAAGGCAAAGCTGGCCACGATCATGGCCGAGCCGTAACCAAAATCGAGGTAACGCAGGTAGGTGTTGTAGGTGTAAATCGCGAGCGTCTCGGTCGCGCCGCCCGGGCCGCCGCCGGTCATGACAAAGATGAGATCGAAAATTCCGAAGGACTGAATGGCGCGGAAGAGCAGCGCGACCATGATTGACGGCAAGAGGAATGGCAGCGTGATGAAACGAAAACGTTTCCAAACGCTCGCGCCGTCGATCGCCGCCGCTTCGTACAATTCGCCCGGAATGTTTTGCAAACCCGCGAGCAGAATGATCATGACGAACGGCGCGGTTTTCCAGACGTCAGCGAAGATGACGGCGAACAAGGCGGTCGATCCACTGCCGAGCCAGGCGATTGGTCTCGCGAGAATGCCGACGCGATGAAGCAGATCGTTCACCACGCCGAATTGATCGTTGAAGATCCAGCTCCAGGCCCATGCGAGCACCGCGGTCGGCAGCGCCCACGGCACAAGCATGGCCGCTCGTGCGACGGCGCGGCCGCGGAAATCGTGATTGAGCAGGAGCGCGAACGCGAGACCGAGGAGAAGCTCGATCGCGACCGACACGAAGGTGAAGAACAGGGTGGTGCGCACGGTCGCGAAAAAATGTCCGTCGTTCGCAAGCCGGATGTAGTTGTCGATCCCGACGAACTTCGGCTCGAGCGATGTGCCGAGATTTTGCGCGAAGAAACTCAACCAGAGCACGCGTCCGATCGGATAAACCGCGATGCAAAAGACGAACGCGGCCGCTGGCGAAACGAGCAGCGCGCCGAAAGTCTGATCGCTCGCCCGCGTTTTCATCGCCGGAGCAACAAGCGGGTTTCTTTCGCCGCCCCGCTCATCGCATCAGCGGGCGTCATGCGTTCGGTTAGGGCGGCGCTGACGTAGCGCTGCAAGATGTCGGACGCCTGCGCGTATTGCGGAATCGGCGGCCTAACGACTGCGGTTTCCAGAACGCCGTAGATGTCTCGCCATGCGGGGTCGTGGTTGTTTTCGTAGAACGCCTTCAGCGCGGGCGGCGAACCGCGATGCGCCTGCACTCGCATCACCTGCGGCAGCGCGGCGACGTATTCACAAAACTTCCACGCCACGTCTTTGTGCCGCGAATTTTTCGCGATCGCCATGCCCCACCCGCCGAGCGCCGCCGCCGCGCGTCCGTTCGGCGTCGCAGGCATCGGCTTGATCCCGACTTTACCGATCACCGTCGAGCCGGCCTGCTGCGACGTGATCCAGACATACGGCCAGTTGCGCAGAAAGATCGCGCGACCGCTTTGGAAAATAATCCGGCTTTCTTCTTCCATGTTAGCCGTCGTGCCCGGCGGCGAAATCCGCGTGCGATGAATCGTATCGCGCATCCACTCAAGCGCTCGCACTGCTTCGGGTCGATCCAATCCAACTTCGTCCGTCTCAGCGTTGATCCAGAAACCGCCGAAGCCGGTCAGCACTTCGATAAAGTCGCAGATCAGACCTTCATATTGTTTGCCTTGCCAGACGTAACCCCAAAGCTGCTCGGGCTGTTGTAGCTTTTGCGCGATGCGAACGAGATCGTCGAAGGTTTCCGGCGGCTGTTCGTGCGCCCCTTCGAGCAGATCGCGCCGATAGAAAAACATGCCCACATCGATGTGCTGCGGCACGCGATAGATGCGGCCTTTGTATTTGCCGCCTTCGACGGCGGCTGGAATGAATTCGCTCCAACGTTCCGCGGGCCAGCGATCAGTCACGTCCTCCAGCCAGCCGGCGGCGGCGAATTTCGGTATCCAAACGACGTCCGCGTAGATGATGTCGTAAACCACCTTCCCACCGAGCAACGAGGTGACGTAAAGATCTTCGCGCGCATTCGTCTCGCTTGGGCCTTCGACATAGTTGATGTGAACGCCGGGATTTTGCGCCTCGAATTCGCTGATGAACGCGTGCCAGTCACCATTAACGTCGGCGTCCATCAGAACGCTCAGCTCGATGGGCGCGTTGCCTAACGAGTGCTTCGGCGGTGAGCAGCTCGCGAAAACAAAAATGGTCAATAGCGCTACGACTCTGAGCTCCATAAGGTCGCAAACATTCTGCAACGTCTCGCATCAATGACGATCTCTGAATGGCGTCCACGCTTCTTCGCGATCTGGAATAAACAATGAGCGCACCAGCTGTCGCCGAATCAATTCGCGGGCACGAACGATCCGCAGCCGGGCAACCGCGTCTGCAGATTTTTCTCCTCTCCTTCACGCTGCTCTTCTTCGAGCTGCTCTGTATTCGCTGGATCCCGGCCTACGTTCGTTACCTCAGCTATTTCACGAACTTCATCCTCCTCGCGTCGTTCCTTGGGATGGGTCTGGGAATCCTGGCGGCGCGGCGCGCCTCGTTTCGCTACCCCTCGTTTCCGGTCATGCTGCTCGCGCTCACCGCAGTCGTGGCGGTGAACCGATTCGAGCTGAACATCTCGTCGACCGATGTCCTCTACTTCGGCTCCGGCACGACCGGCTGGGCACGCGCGGAAAGCTTCATTCTCCTCCCGCTCATCTTCAGTTTCGTCGCCGCGGCGTTCGTTCCGCTCGCGCGCTCGTTAGGGCGGGTCTTCGCCGAAACGCCGCCACTCACCGCCTACACCTACGACATTCTTGGCAGCCTCGCGGGCACGGCGGCGTTCTTCCTCATCGGGTGGTTCGCGCTGCCGCCGGTCTGGTGGTTTGCCGTTCTTGCGCTGCTCGTTGTCTCGTTAGGCGAACGGAAGCTCGTTCGGCTGCTGTTGCTCGCGGCGACCGTCGCGATCGCGCTCTTTCTTCAGCACGGCAGCTACTGGTCGCCTTATTACAAGATCACCCTGACGCCGGCGCAACCGAGCGGCTACAACCTCGACGTCAACAGCATTGCGCATCAAAGCATGGTGCCGTGGCAAACCAAGGAGCCCTTCTACCGCCGCGTCTATGAGCTTTTCCCCGGCTCATCGTTTCAGCACGCGCTCATCCTGGGTGCAGGCACTGGCTCCGACACCGCGACCGCGCTCGCGAACGGCGTCCAATCGATCACCGCGGTCGAGATTGATCCGACCATCCTGAAGCTCGGCAAAACGCTGCACCCCGATCATCCTTACGATGATCCGCGCGTGCAGCTCGTGAACACGGACGGCCGCGTCTTCCTGCGCAACACGAAAGAGAAGTTTGATCTCATCATCTTCGCCCTGCCCGATTCGCTCACGCTCACCTCGAGCATTGCGAATCTGCGGCTCGAGAGCTTTCTCTTTACCGAGGACTCGTTAGCCGCCGCCCGCGAGCGACTGACCCCAGATGGCGTGCTCGTCCTCTACAATTACTACCGCGAACCGTGGCTGATCGAGAAGCTTGCCGGGATGGTGAACCGCAGCTTCGGCCGCGATTCGTTCGTCTCCACCTACGGCGGACAGGGACGCGGCGCAGTCATCATCAACAGCGCGCGGCTCCGCGAACTGAGCTTGAGCGAGTATCACGAAACGTCAGCCGATCAGGATTTGCGCGTCACCGGCGAAGGCCTGATGCACCCAGCGAATCATGCCGCCGCAACGGACGACTGGCCGTTCGTCTACCTGCCGCGGAAATCATTTCCGCTCATCTACATCAAAGGTCTGCTCGTCATCGCGGCCATCTCGCTCGCCGCGATCCGCTGGATCGCTCCGCGCGGCACCTTCGCACGGTTCGACTGGCACATGTTCTTTCTTGGCGCCGCCTTCGCGCTCCTCGAAGTGAAGGCGCTCACCACCTTCGCGCTTCTTTTCGGCAGCACCTGGATCGTCAATTCGCTCGTCTTCTTCGCCATTCTCACCAGCGTGTTAATCGCCGTCCTGTTCAACGCACGCTTCAAGATCCGCCGCGTCTGGCTTTCTTACGCCCTGCTTTTCGCTGCGCTCGCGGTCAATCTACTCGTTAGGCCGGAGCGCTTGCTCTTCGACAATGTGGCGCTGCGTTACGCGGTCGCGAGCTTGCTGGCCTTCGCACCCGTCTTCCTCGCCAACGTGATCTTCGCGAATTCATTCCGCGACAGCGAAGAGGGCGACGTTGCCTTTGCTTCCAATCTTCTCGGCATCATGGGCGGCGGCATGCTCGAGTATTTCAGCATGCTCATCGGCTATCACCTGCTCCTCGTCATCGTCGTCGCGCTTTACGCGATCGCCATGCTGCTCAGGCCGCGGCTCGTTCCTTCAACGCCGTAAGCAGCGCCGCGCGCGCGGGCGGAAGTCGGCCGAACAAACTGGCGAGAGCCAGCGCCGGATTGCTCCGCAACGTGCTCACGTCATGCACGCCGGCGATTCGCGCCAGCTCCGTTTCGAAATGCGAGACCGCGCGCAAGGTTGGATCGTTCTCCGACAGGTAACCGAACGCGCGCTGCAACAACCCGAAGAGCTCCGGCTCGTGATGATCCGACTCCGTGCAGAGCTCGATCAACTCCACGAAATACGATGCGGCCTGCATCCGCGAATACCCAGCGCGAATTCCGGGAAAAGGATTTTTCAGCGCGACTTCGCGCAAGGTGTGCAGCGTTGAACGCTTGCTCCGCGCAATCTCGATCTCCGCTTCGAAGAATAGATCGAGCTTTCCGGCGAACGGACTCTTGGTTTGCCGCGCGCCCTTCGCCACCGTCTGGATGCAGCCTAACGAGTCAGTGCACCAATGAATGATCAGGCTGGTGTCGCTCAGCTTGCGCTTGCGC
>JALZAD010000082.1 GCA_030948555.1 Verrucomicrobiota bacterium
GCCTAACGAATCTTCCGCCGGGCAAGTACACGCTGAAAGCATGGCTCGATAGCCGAACCACGCGCGAACAGCCGGTGGAAGTAACCGCGGGCTCGACCGCGCACGTCGATTTCCCGTGAGCCCGCGGCATATCGGCTACACCGTCGGCGAGAAGCCGCCGGAATAGTTCAGCGCGGCGTTTCGGTCGGCGAAGGGAGGAGCCCGCGATCGAGCGCATCGCTCTGCGGCATGCCCGGCTGATCGTTCGGGAAATCCGGCGTCGGACTCGGCGTTTCCGCTCGCTCGTTGTCTACGTTTTCGCCGGCTGTTTCCGGCGAAGGTGTTGGCGAATATTCAGCGGCAAATCGGACGCGATAGCGCACGAGATACTGGTCGTTAGGCGCAGGCTTGCTGCCCGTAAACGTGGTGCGCGGCGGTGTCCACTCCGACCACTCCTCGTCGATCTTCTTCGGCGAAGCCGGCAGCATCACGGTGAAGAGCTGGCGATTTTCGTTCGCGGTTCCGACGCTGATCTGTCGACCGGCATCGCTTGTCTTCATCGTCGCAAACGCTGTGACCAGAATGCTGTCGCCCGATTGCAGGGCATCGATCCAGCGCAAATCCGCGTAGTTCCCACGGGAGCTGCTCAGGAGCGCGACGGAGAAATCCTGCGCCTTTAGCGCTTCGACCGAGCGGCCTTTCGCGGGCGCCTGCACTTCGATCTCGAGCGCGAGCTCTTTGCCGTCGAGGAGCGGCGGATGATCGGCCGTTGCGTAGCCGATTCCCGCGGCAGCGGCAATCGCGAGCACCACGCCGCCGAGCGCGAGTCCTTGCGGAATCAGGTATCCAACGAACCCACCGCGCCTAACGAGTAGTGTCGCGACGACGCCCATGACAAATCCCACCAGGCCGCTGACCGGCATCCAAAGTGCGACCGCCGCGCAGGCGCGACCGCCTTCCATGGTCGAGACGTGGTGCATTTCCATGACCCAATCCGCGACCGGTAAGATCGCGAACGCAGCTGCGACCGCGGTGATAAATCCGACGAGGAGAGCAAGCGGCCAGCGCCGCTTCGGCGCGGCAGCAGGCGTGACGCCGACTGCGTCCATCACTCGTTAGGCTGGCGGACAATGACGCCGCCTTTCAGCACCATTCGGACATTGCGAACCGCCGAGATCTCGCGCGTCGGATCACCGCTCACCGCGACCAGGTCAGCCAGCAAGCCTGGCTTGATGCTGCCGCGATCGGCGAGATGAAAGATGGCCGCGTTGCCGCTTGTCGCCTGCCGCAAAACCTCTATCGGCGTGAAGCCGTATTCGTTCACCAGCAGTTCCATTTCGAGCGCGTTCTCGCCGTGCGGGAATACGCCGACGTCGCCGCCCATCGCCAAGGTCACCCCGGCTTCGCGCGCCGCCTTCATGCTCGCGCGTTTCGCCTGGATGCGCGGCGGCTCGGGGTCTACGCCTTTCTTCCAGCCGCGATAACGCGAGACCGCATCGCCTGCGGCAACCGTCGGACAGAACGCGACATTCTTTTGTTTCATCAAACGGAACACGTCGGGCGTGCCGTCATCGCCATGCTCGATCGTCTCCACGCCCGCGTTGATCGCGCGCCGCATGCCTTCCGCGGTGGTCGCGTGCGCAACCGTGGCGCGTCCGGACGATCGCGCCGTCTGCACGATCGCGTTCAGCTCGTCCTGCGAGAAAGTCGGCTGCGCTGAGCCGCCCGTGCCCCAGCGGTAGTCGGCGTAGACCTTCACCCAATCTGCACCCTTGCCGATTTGCTCGCGTGTCACGCGAATGCAGTCCTCCGTCCCGCTGCATTCCTGCGCGCCTTGTGGCACATCCAGCTCGCTCGCGTACTTCGGCCCGTAAGTTCCCGTCGCGACAATCGCGCGCGTCGTCACGATGAGCCGCGGGCCGGGAACAATGCCGGAGTCGATCGCCTGCTTCAGACCCACATCCGCGTAACCCGCGCCTTCCGTCCCGAGATCGCGCGCCGTGATAAAGCCGGCCTCGAGCGTCTTGCGCGCATGCACCGTGGCGCGCGCGGTGCGCAGGGCCAACGACTCGTTAGTCACCTGTTCGTTCCAGCTCCTCTCGTTGTAGGGATGAAGGAACATGTGCGAATGCCCCTCGATCATCCCCGGCATTAACGTCTCGTTAGGCAGCTCGATCGTCCGCGCATCTGGCGGCGCGGAAAGATTTGGACCGGCAGCCGCAATCTTGTCGCCGGTCACGAGCACCGACCAGCCGGCGTGCATTTCCTGACCGTCGAAAACCGCGGCGGGATGAATCAAGATCGCCGGCTGTGCCCGCACCTCCGGGGGCGCTGCAGCGAGCAGAACACCGCAAATGGCGACCGCGATTCTCACCATCCGATCGTCTGCCCGTACACCCAGGTCCGCGTGTAACTCGTCGCCGCTGGTCGGCCGTTGCGGTAGCCGGGGAGGAAATCGACCAGCGGCAGCGCTTTCTTCAACCACTCGCCCAGATGATATCCCGCCGGACGCTCGCTGATCACCTGCACATCAGTGGTCTTGCCGTTCGCATCAACGCTGTGACGCAGTTTCACCATCGCCGGCACTTCCTCGTGTTTAAATCCGGCGGGAAACTCCGGGAAGTCCGAGACGCCGTGGTTCGGGACAACAATGTACTGTGGCGCCACGAAGTCTGCTCCGCGTTTGATCTCATCGAGCTCCTGATGGGCGTAGATGCGGAGGTGCGGCTTCCCGTTTGCAACGACGAAGAAAACGGTCCCGGCGAAGAAGGCGTTTACTTCTTTGTGATTGTAGACCGCAGGGATGAATCGCGCCTGCCGCAAGCGCCGGCGGATCTCGTTCTTCAGCAGATCGGCACCGGGCGAGGCGGTAAAGAAGTCACTTCCGAAAACGATGCCGCCGCCTGTCACTGCGCACTGAAACATGACCCACGCGTCGCGCTGGCCTCTCTGAAACAACCCATTCGCGTCGATCAAATCAGTGAGCGAACCCGGTCCTGAGCCAACCATCGCTGGCCGGCGATCCGGCAGCGTTTCAGCGAACGCGCGAGTGGCCGGAAGCAATCCGAGGAGAACGGCCCAAAGTGCGGCCACGAGCGGTGCGGTTCGTGAAGGAATCATGACTTCTAATTCAAAACGGCTCTTTGCGCGCCACGATCTCGAGGAACATCGGCGTGGTGAACCACGAGTTCGGATCGGCATCGGCTTCGTGGAATTCGCGCAGGATTTCAGCTGCGAGTTCATCCGAAATCCGGCCGAGCTCCTGCAGACGCGCGACGTTGATCTCGATGAAGCTCTTCGGCCATTGCCAGGTGTAATCGCGCGGCGAACAGGTGCGCACCCGCGGGATGATTTCCGTCACGCGCATGCCGGCGTTGCGCAACAGCTCGGGCAACCGCCGCGCCACGTTTGGATCACCGCCGGACGCGAGCCAGCTCTCGCTCACCGCGAGCTCGAATTTCTCCAGCGCCGGCCGGATCGGCATGAAGCGGAACGTCAGGTAATCGCTGTACTCGTGGAAGATGGCGACGCCGCCGGGTCGGAGCGCGCCGGCGATGTTGTCGACCAGCTTCTGCGGCGAGGAGACGAAGTTCGTGACCCAGCGGCACCAGCTCGCATCGCAGCCGAGATCGCCTAACGAGATCTCCATCAGGTCGCCCTCGCGGAACTCGACATTCGTCAGGCCGCGACGCGCGCAGCGTTCGCGAGCGACCTCAAGAAATCGGGCCGAGCGTTCGACCCCGAGCACGCGACCGTCGGGGCCGACGATCTCCGCGAGATCAGCCGTGGCGTAGCCGGGTCCGGAGCCGACATCGAGCACGCGGGAGCCGTGCGTGATACCGACGCGTCGCCAGCATTCCGTGACCACATCTCGCCAGACGCGGTGCTGCAAACCGAGGCGCGCGACCTCTTCGTCGTGCGTCCCAAGGACGTAATCCGTTTCGCGTTTTGCCGTCGTCATTTTCCCCAATCCCAGAGCCGCATGCCGGTCGATCTATACACGTATTATCCCGTGGTTTGCCAGTGTCCTCTGTCTTGTTCTGATCGGTTGCACGACGCCGGAATCGCCGCAGAGCCGGGCGCAGCGGCGGCGGTCCGCTGCTCGGGCGCGGGGTGCGGGTCCGAATCTCGATCGCACCTACGAGTGGGTAACCACATGGGCCCGCAGGGCGAACACCTGAACGATTAGCTTCGCGCGGTCTGATTTGCGACCGGCCCGCGGCTCTGGTTTACTCCGGGCCGCATGCGCGCCAAACCAGCCGCCGTCATTTTCGTTCTGGTCACGGTCTCGCTCGACATGCTGTCGGTCGGGCTGATCGCGCCCGTTCTGCCGAAGCTGATCCTGAACTTTCTCGGCGGCGAAATGAAGACCGCCGCGGACTGGAACGGTGTCTTCGGCACCGTCTTCGCGGCGATGCAGTTTTTCTTTTCGCCCGTGCTCGGCGTTCTGTCGGATCGATACGGACGCCGCCCCGTGATCCTGCTTTCGAACCTGGGGCTCGGTCTCGATTACGTCGTCATGGCGATCGCGCCGTCGCTCGCGTGGCTGTTCCTCGGGCGGGTCATTTCCGGCATCACCTCGGCGAGTGTGCCGACGGCGATGGCTTACATCGCGGATGTGACACCGAAAGAGAAACGCGCCGGTGCCTTCGGCATGATCGGCGTGGCGTTCGGAGTTGGCTTTGTCCTCGGGCCGGCGATTGGCGGACCGCTCGGCGACATCAGCCCGCGCCTGCCATTTTGGGTCGCAGCGGGATTCAGCCTCGCGAACTGGGGCTGGGGCTACTTCTTCGTTCCGGAATCTCTCGCGGAAGCACGCCGCCAACCGTTCACCATGCGCCGCGCGAATCCGCTCGGCTCGCTCAAACTGTTGCGTTCGCATCACGAGTTGTGGCGGCTCGCGACCATCCAGTTTCTTGCCTACCTCGCGCACAACGCCTTCACCGTTTGGGCGCTCTACGCGATTTACCGCTACGCGTGGTCGTCCGGCATGATCGGACTTTCGCTCGCCGTCGTCGGGGTGTGCGCGGCCATCATTTCCGGCGGCCTCACCGGCCGAATGGTTAAAGGGCTGGGTGAACGGCGCACGCTTTACATCGGCCAGGCCTGCGGCGCGGTCGGCATGTGCATGGCTGCGCTGGCCCAGAGTGGCGCGATGTTCCTCGCCTCGATTCCAATCATTTCGCTCTGGAACATTTCGATGCCCGCCGCGCAAAGCATCATGAGCCGCCGCGTGAGCGAACGTGAGCAAGGGGAGCTGCAAGGCGCGATCGGCAGCTTGCGTTCCCTCGGCTTTTTGATTGGGCCAGGATTGTTTTCATGGACCTTCGCGTGGTTCATCAATCCGCAGCATTCGTTTCATTTGCCGGGCGCGCCCTACTTCCTCGGCGCGGTGTTGCTGGCGAGTGCGATGCTCTTGTCCACCCGCATCGCTCAACCGGACCGGTCGCCTGCCACCGTGCCGGTGGACGTTCCGGAGACGATCCCGCCGGACGGCGTCGCGTAAAATTCGGTGCCTGAATATCGCTGATGCAGTAGCCGCCGCGCCGCCTCAAGCTGCGCGCATGAGAACAAACAACTTCCGCGTGGTTGCCCTGCCAACTGAGGTTGCAAAAAGCGCGCGCGACAAGGCCGAGCTCGGCACGCCGGACCACAAGGTCAGCGTGGTCGAGTTAGAACAAAGCGCACCCTGCCGGCATTGCCTCACCTGGGCGAAAACAGGCGAGCGCGTGATCCTTTTTCCCTATCAGGCGATCGCATCCGATCGGCCCTACGCGGAAAGCGGTCCGATCTTTGTCCACGCTGATCCGTGCCCGCGCTACGACGCGTCCGATGAGTTCCCGCCCGAGCTGCGGAATGGCCGCGTCATCCGTGCTTATAACTACGCTCACGAAATCGTCGCCGCCGAAATGGCGAACGGAGTGCCGGAAGAAACTGCGGCGCGGCTTTTGCAGAATCCGTGCGCCGCATTTCTGCACGTGCGCAGCGCGACGCACGGCTGCTATACATTCAAAGTCGAACGCGCCTGACATGGAACTTCTGCCGCCACCAGACACGATGTATCGCGCGCTCTGCGGCCGCGATTCCACCTTCGAAGGGATCTTCGTCGCGGGCATTCGCACCACCGGAATCTTCTGCCGTCCAACCTGCAGCGCGAAGAAGCCGCAGCCACAGAACGTCGAGTATTTTGCGACCTCGTCCGATGCATTGCTGGGCGGTTATCGGCCCTGCTTGCGTTGTCAGCCGATGGACCCGGCGAAGCCGGCGCCCGCGTTGATCGAGCGCTTGCGCGCGGAAGTGGAGAGATCGCCGACCGGTCGGATCACCGATAAAGAACTGGCCGACCTCGCGATCGATCCATCGACCGCGCGGCGGCAATTCAAACGCCATTACGGCATGACCTTTCAGGCGTATCACCGCGCGCGCCGCATGGGCCTTGCACTGCGCGAGGTGCGGAATGGCGCGCGCGTGGACGAAGCGCAAAGCGAGAGCGGGTTCGAATCGGCGAGCGGATTTCGCGAAGCGTTCGTGCGCATTTTTGGCGAAGCACCGACGGATGCGAAGGAGCGTGGCTGCATGTTTGCGGAGCGAATCGAGACGCCGCTTGGCGTCATGATCGCGGTCGCGGACGATGAAGGTTTGCGGCTGCTCGAGTTTGCCGATCGACGCGCTACGGAGCGCGAGTTAAAGCAACTGCGCGCGCGATTGAAGCGCTCGATTGTTCCGGGCGAGCATCGGTTTCTCACTCAGATCCGGCGTGAGTTGAACGACTACTTCGCAGGACGTCGCCTCACGTTTTCCACGCCCATGGCGCCGGTCGGTTCCAACTTCCAACAGCGCACCTGGAAGCAGCTTTGCGAGATTCCAGTGGCCGAGACGCGCTCCTATTCGTGGATGGCCGAACACCTCAAAGTGCCGGGTGCGCGGCGCGCGGTAGGTCGCGCGAATGGCACCAACATGCTCGCGGTTATCATTCCGTGTCACCGCGTGATCCGCGCAGATGGAACGCTCTGCGGTTATGGCGGCGGCCTCTGGCGGAAACGGTGGCTGCTCGAGCACGAGCGCAAGTTCTCCGCCGAACAAGCGGCCTAACGAGCGCTGTAGCGTCCGCTGTCCTCGGCGGATTCTTCTGAGTCAGGCGACGCACACGTCGCGTGCGCGGACGACCGCGCACCGACGCTTGTCAGTGTTGCGCACTCGCGCGAAGATCACGGGCTCGATGAGACTCCCCAAGCAGAACTACCAGGATATCGAGCGCATCATTGAGTTCGATTTCGTCCGCGCCACGGAAGCAGCGGCCTTGAACTCACTCCAGTGGCTCGGCCGCGGCGAAAAGGAACTGGCCGATGCGGCGGCCTGTGATGCGATCCGCGGGATGTTCGATCTCATGCACATTTGTGGCGAGGTCGTGATCGGTGAAGGAATCAAGGATGACGCGCCGGGCATTTTCAAAGGCGAACATCTCGGGACCTGGATGCCTGGCTCGCCCGCCTTTCACATCGCGCTCGATCCGATCGACGGGATGACGAACATTTCAAAAGGCGCGCCGAACTCGATCACCTGCATCGCGGCGGCGAGTCCGGAAGACGGAGTAAAAGTCGCGCTGCGCGATATCCCCGCGTTCTACATGATGAAGCTGGCCTACGGTCCCCGGGTCGTGCAGGCGATGAAGATCGCGGGCATCGAGACGGTGAAGCTGGAGAGCCCGATCGAAGAAATTCTCATCACGGTTGCGCAGGCTTTGAACAAGCGGGTGCAGGACGTGGTGGTGATGTTGCTCGATCGTCCGCGGCACAAGGAGATCGTGGCGGAAATCCGGCGCGTCGGCGCGTCGTTGCGCATGATCAGCGATGGCGACATCGCCGCCGCGATCGGGCCGGCAGTCATGGACAGCGGCATCGATTTGTACTTCGGCATCGGCGGTTCGCCGGAAGCAGTCCTCGCCGCGGCCGCGATCAAATGCCTGGGCGGCGACATGCAGTGCAAGATGTGGCCGCGCGACGAAAAAGAGCGCGAGCAACTCATCGCTGAAGGCGTCGGCGACGATCTCGATCGCGTCTTTTACGCCGACGATCTGGCCAATGGTCAGAACATCATCTTTTGCGCGACCGGGATCAGCGACAGCGCGTTGCTTCCCGGCATTAAGACGAAAGGGCCAAGCACGATCACGCATTCGATCTTGATGCGCGCGAAGAGCAAAACCGTGCGCTTCATTCGCGCCTCGCATGATCTGCAAAGGAAGACGATCCGGCTGCGTTCCACGAACCGCGAGCACACGCTTTAGCTCTCTCACCTCCCGAATAAACGCGGCGTCATCCCGAGCCGCGCAGACGGCGAGGGACCTCGCAATGGGCGCTTTGACGTACGTGGAACCGCAGACAATGCAGCCATCCTGTGTGAGATCCCTCCGCGCGCTTCGCCAGCCTCGGGATGACCGCGCTTTTGCCAGCCGTCGGGCGAAAGCCTGGCTGGTCGCTACGTTCATGCTGCTCAGCACGCTCGCGCACGCCCAGGCGGTGGATCCTGAGATCGCGCGCATGCTCGAGCGCGCCTTAGCCGACGCGGAGAACTTCCGGAAGCAGCTCAAGACGTCCGAGTACGACGCGAACATGCGCGTGCAGGAATGGGATGGTCGCGGGCGGCTGCGTGGCATCGCGACGGCGCGCGCGATTGTGCGCCCGGGCGATCCGAAACCGATGACGTTCATCTCGCGTCACGTCGACGGGAAGGTCCGGCTGCCGGACGACAAACCGAGCAAGAACGACGACGACAAGGAAACCAGTCTGCAGGAGTTCGCGCGCGAACATCGCATCTCGGAGCGGTTCGCCTTCGACGCGAACGGCGTCGATGAGATCGCCGGCGAACGCGCGCGACGGATCACGTTTCAACCGAAGCCGAATCAGGCGGAGAAGAACTCAGCGGATCGATTTCTCGATGCGATCAGTGGGACGGCGTGGATTAGTGAACAGAGGAATAAGCTGGTGAAGTTCGACCTCAAGCTGGCGAAGCCGTTTCAGCTCTTCTGGATTCTCGCTGTGCTGAAGGATCTCTCGATCGAGTATGAGCTGCTCGAGCCCGGCGAGATTCTCGGCCACGCCAAGGTGAAGGTGCTCTTCGCGCTCACGACGCCGGTCTACAGCATTCGCCAGCAGCACGATGTCGACATCAGCAACTTCCGTCCGCGCACGGCCGTCGCCGCCCGTTCCGAATAGCGACAATCGGCGGAATCATCTCCTCGACATGGAGCGGAGGCTCTGGTGGAATCCGAACCACCAAGGGCTATGAGACAAATACCAAAAACCGAGCTGTCGCCAGACAATGGCTGTGTCATCGACACAAAATGGAAAGTTGGAGAACTTAGTTACCACGCCTGCGCGTCGGACCCGGCGGGCAAGCATGCTCAAGCACCCGCGAGCGGTGGTGTCCGCCTGCCCGAGCTGGTCATCTACGACCATGTCGGATTCAAAGGCGCCTACGCACGGACGAATCTCAGCTTCCATTTTCTCGGCGACTACTGGAACGATCGGATCAGCGCGCTCATCGTGGTGAGCGGCGTCTGGCGTTTTTACCGCGACGAATACTACAAGGGCGACCACTGGGATCTCGGCCCGGGATTCTACGAGTGCTTCTTCACCGAAGGCGGACCGGACGACGTGGTCAGTTCGTTCCAGGCCATCTCGCTAACTTAAAATCGGTCACGTGATTGAGGGCGTGAAGATCGCCCCAGCCGTGTTGGTTCCAGGCAAAATGCTGCCGGATCGTTGCCGTGACGAAGCGTTTCGCAAACGCGATCGCCTCGCGCAGCGGTCGGCCTGACGCAAGCTCCGCCGCGATCGCCGCCGAGTAGGTGCAGCCGGTGCCGTGCGTGTTCACGTTTCGCGTGAACGGCGCCTTGAACTCGGTCAGCTCGCCTGAGCCATCGCACAGCAGATCGAGGGCGGTCTGGCCGGCGAGATGCCCGCCTTTCAGCAACACCGGCACGCCGTAACGCGCCTGCAGTTCGCGCACCGCGTCACGCATCGCGTCGACCTCCGCAATCGCGCGGCCGAGCAACGTCGCGGCTTCATCCATGTTCGGCGTGACGAGCGCCGCAAGCGGGAACAGTTCGCGCTCATATTCAGTGATCGCTTCACCGCGCAGCAGCAGATCGCCACTTGTCGCGACCATCACTGGATCGATCACGAGCGGCGCCTTTATCTCGCGTGAGCGCAGCGTCTCCGCAATCCGCGCGACGACTGCCCCGGAATACAGCAGCCCGGTTTTGATCGCGCCAACTGGAAAGCTGTCGAGCAGCAGCGTGATCTGCTCGATCACCAATTCAGGATCGACCGGATCGATCCGCGAGATTTTCCCCGGCGTCTCTGCGACGATGCAGGTGAGCGCGGTGAGGCCGTAAACGCCGAGTGCGCTAAAGGTCTTGAGATCGGCCTGCGCGCCTGCGCCGGCGCTGCAATCCGAGCCGGCGATTGTCAACGCGACCGGGATGTCGCGCGTCATTTTTTCGACTCGTTAGGCCGGGCCGTCAGGTCCGATGGCTTCAACCGGGCAACCTTCCATCGCCTCTTTGCAGAGCGCTTCTTCCTCGGGCGATTCGGGCTGTTTGTAGACAAAAGAATGCCCGCCGTCGTCGTTCCGCTTGAAGTTCGCCGGCGCGGTTTCGCGGCAAAGATCGCAATCAATGCACTGGTCATCGACGTAGAAAGCGCCCTCTATGTTTTCCGGGTATTTGTTTGCGACGTCAGCCATTTTTTCCCTCTGAAAATTGTCGGGCAAGGTTAGAAAGAATCGCTCACCGCGCAATGCTTATTTGTTCACTTTGGCGCAGCCACGGATGCGCTCACGAGCGAAGCGAAAGTGTGCCGGCGCGGCGATCAAAACGAGACGGCGAAGCATCGCACACCTTTCGCGCGCTCCTCATCGAGCTGCCGATCTATGCCGTCCTGGTGGTGGTTTATTTCTTCGCCGTTCTTCACTTTATTGCGGGCTGGCTCGGGCAGCTCAAAGCAAACCACAACACCATTTACGCGTTCGTTTGCATCGCCCTCATCATGGGCCAGGCCGTAGCGCTGGAATGGATCACCACGCTGCTCCTCCGGCTTTTCCGGGGACGCTCAGAATAGGCCATGCATTTCCCGATTTCTGGCGCCGACATCAGCCCGATCTACCTGGTCGTTGTCGGCTTTTTGATCGGCATAATGGGCGGCTTCTTCGGCGTGGGCGGCAGCTTCATCGCAGGGCCGGCCTTGCGCGCGGTGGGGCTGGATTGGAACTACGCGGTCGGGACCGACCTCGCGCACATCGTCGGAAAATCCGTCGTAGCGGCGAAGCGACATCGCGCGCTTGGCAATGTGGATCTGCGGCTCGGTTTGATCATGGCTGTCGGAACGATGGCGGGTGCGGAAGGAGGCGCGCAGTTGATCCAGATGCTGAAGCGAACCGGCAACGTCAATTCCGTCGTTAGCATCGTCTCGGTCGTGATCTACGTCAGCATCTCGACGTTCATGATCTGGGAAAGCTGGAAGACGCTGCGCCTCCAGAAAGCAAAAGCCGCGAAGACCGTGGTGACGGAATCCGCCGCGAAACGCAGCGACCAATCCGCCTTTGGCCACGTCACCAAATCGATCCAGAATTTTCAGCTCGCGCCGATGATTTCGCTGCCGACCTCCGGTGTGAAATCGATCTCGATCTGGATCATTGTGCTTGTCTCTTTCATCGGCGGATTGTTCAGCGGTTTTCTCGGTGGCGGCGCTGGTTACATCCGCATGCCGATGATGGTTTACGTCCTTGGCATCCCGACTCACCTCGCCGTCGGCACCGACCTTTTTGAAATCATCATCTCCGCGAGCTACGGCACCTTCAGCCACGCGATCAAAGGCAACGTCGACATCCTGATCGCGCTCGTCATGAACACCGGCGCGGCAATCGGCGCGCAGATCGGCGCGATCTCGACCCAGTACTTTGCCGGCCCGAAAATCCGCCTCGCGTTTGTGCCCTTGCCGTTGATCGGAGCGGCCATCGTGATCTACACCATGTTCACCGGCCACAAACTCTGATGCGCATCCTCATCTGCAGCGACGGCACCGATCCAGCCGATAAACCCGCACGGCTCGGCAGCATCATTGGAAGTGCCTGTGGCGCTTCGACCACATTGCTCGGCATCGTAGAACGCCACGACGCTGCGCAGCCGCTACGCGCCGCGCTCGAGGCGGAAGCGCGCTTGCTCACGGATGTCGGTGTAACGCCGGAGATCGTCGTCCGCGAAGGCGATCCGGTTGAGCAAATCCTGCAACAGACATCCGCGAGCACTTACGATGTTGTGATCATCGGCACGCGCGTGAAGCAGACCAGCGGCCGCTACTGGCGCTCGCAGCGCACCTACGAAGTGATCAAGGCCATCCCGCCACCCGTCCTCGTGGCGAGCGGCGAGTTCGAGCGTCTTTCCAAGTTCCTCGTCTGCACCGGAGGCAAGCGCTACATCGAAGCCGCCGTGCAACTCACCGGCGAGATTGCAGCCTGCGCAGGCGCCTCCGTCACCTTGCTCCATGTCATGGCCGAGCCTCCGGCCATCTTCGCTGATCTCGTCCGACGCGAGGAAGATGTCGATGCGCTCCTGTCGGGTCCGTCAGAGCTCGGGCAGAATTTGCTCATGCAAAAACAGAGCCTCGAGAAGCTCGGCGTGCACGCGGAAGTGCGCGTCCGCCACGGCATCGTGCTCGATCAAGTCTTCGCCGAAGCACGCGCCGGCGGCCACAACATGATCGTCACCGGAACCTCCCGCGCGCGCGGCGCCCTGCAGCACTTCATCATGGGCGACCTGACACGCAGCATCGTGA
>JALZAD010000103.1 GCA_030948555.1 Verrucomicrobiota bacterium
CAAAATTACGAGGGCGGCCTCAGCACCGGGATCGATCTGATGTTAAAAGCTATTCGCGGCGAATATACCGGCACAGGCAGGACGGCGGCGGAATCCGGCGCCCAGAAACGTGGCGGGTTGTCCTGCCCATTCATCATCATTTTCGTTTTGATTTTGCTGATGATCGCTCGGAGCGCGCGCCGTTCACGCAGACGGGGATGGGGTTACACCGGCATGGGTGGCCCGTTTATCGGCGGCTGGGGTGGCGGCGGCGGTGGCGGGGGCGGCGGTTCCTCCGGTGGCGGTGGCTTCAGTGGATTCGGCGGCGGAGGCGGAAGCTTCGGCGGCGGCGGCGGAGGTTCGAGCTGGTAATCATGCGCACGAAAGATTTCATGGCGCAACTCGACCACGATCGCATCGTCGCGGCGATCGGAGCTGCGGAAGAGAAAACGTCCGGCGAGATCCGTGTTTTCATCCAGCACGGCGAGGTGGATGACGATCCGCTGGAGTTCGCGACCGCGAAGTTCCACCAGCTTGAGATGACGAAGACGGCCGAGCGGAATGCGGTGCTTATCCTCGTCGCACCGCGGGCGCGGAAGTTTGCGGTCGTGGGAGACGAAGGGATTCACCAGCGTTGCGGCGAGGAGTTCTGGAATCGGCTCGTCATGAGGATGCGCGAGCACTTCAAGGGTGAGGCCTTCACAGACGCACTTGTCGAAGGGATCCAGACGGTCGGCGCGTCGCTGGGCGAACACTTTCCGCGACAAAAAGACGACCGAAACGAGCTCTCGGACGAGATCATCGAGGGCTAGCCTCGTCATTCCGAGCGGACGCTAGCGGAGTCGAGGAACCCCGCGGTTTTATCTATCGTTTGGCTACGGGGTCTCGAACGTCGTCGGTTTCAAACTCGCAGTTCGTCAGGCCTAAACCACGCGCTTTGCGCTCTGCGCAATCGAGCTCGACTTCGCTTTGCTCCGCTCGAGATGACGGCGTTTCGGAAGCCCCGCGGCTTGCTTGCAAACTTCGACGTATCGTGTTCATTCCACGTCCCGCAGCGAGTCGTCACACGTTGCGCCGTTGGTCCCTGGGGTTCCGTCGCAGCACGGAAGCCGTACTCGCCAGGGGTAACCCGGCGCTCAGGAGGAAGCCAGTTATGCCAGTTCGTTACGGTCGGTTCGAAATGCCGAAGACGCTCTCGAAAGAAGAGAGCTCATCCACAGAAACCTACGCGAAGTTTATCGCCGAGCCTTTCGAGGCCGGCTACGGCCACACGGTCGGAAATTCACTTCGCCGCGTCCTGCTCTCATCGCTCGAGGGCGCTGCCATCACCGCGGTGAAGATCGCCGGTGCGCAGCATGAGTTCGCTACTTTGCCGGGCGTCGTGGAAGACGTGACCGACATCGTGCTGAACCTGAAGCGGATCAAATTCAAGGCGAACGATGGTCATGAGCCGCGCAAGCTCGCGCTCGTCGTGAACAAGGAAGGCGAAGTCACCGCGGGCGATATCCAGCTCGCGCAAGGCTACGAAGTCCTGAATCCGGACCAGCTCATTTGCACGCTCGATAAGAAGCACAAATTCGACGCCGAACTCGAAGTGCGCATCGGTCGCGGCTTCGCCACAGGCGATGAAAACAAGCGCGCCGATCAGCCGATTGGCCTGATCCCGATCGACAGCATCTTCTCGCCCGTCACTCGCGTGAAGTATGCGGTTGAGAACACGCGCGTCGGTCAGCGCACCGACTACGACAAGCTCGTGCTCGAGGTCTGGACTGACGGTCGCCTCACGCCGGACGAAGCTTTACTTCAGGCGTCCGCGATTCTCCGGCACCACCTCGACGTGTTCGTAAACTTCAACGAAGACGTGATCGAATTCGACGAAACGCCGGCCGGTGTTTCGGAGGAGAACATGAAGCTGAAGAAGCTTCTGAACATGAGCGTGAATGAAATCGAGCTCAGCGTCCGCGCGGCGAATTGTTTGAACAACGCGAACATCACGACCGTGGGTCAGCTCGCGCAGAAGAGCGAGGCCGAGATGCTGAAGTATCGGAACTTCGGCAAGAAATCGCTCAACGAAATCAAGGACAAGCTGCAACAGCTCGGCCTCGGTCTTGGGATGAAATTCGATATCGGGCTGGTCGAAATGCCGATTGCAGGCGGCGCGGATGGCGCGAGCATGAACGGCTCGAACGGCAACGACGCCGGCGAATAGCACTCGTTAGGCAACATCTCTCATGCGACACCAGAAAAAGACGGTGAAGCTCGGCCGCACGGCTGAGCATCGGAAGGCGCTGCTCGCGAATCAGGTTTGCAGCCTGATCGAGCATCAACGCATCAAGACGACATTGGCGAAAGCGAAGGCGGTTCGTCCACTCGCGGAAAAAATGGTCACGCTCGGCAAAAAAGGTTCGCTGCACGCGCGGCGCACTGCGCTTGCCACGCTGCGCCAGGCGGATGCGGTGAAGAAGCTGTTCGACGACATCGCGCCACGTGCGGCGGATCGAAACGGCGGGTACACGCGCATCATCAAGCTCGGCGCCCGGAAGAGCGATTCTGCGCCCGTCGCCTTCATCGAGTGGGTCGACACGCCGGTGGTGACAGAAGAGCCCGCGCCGGAGGAGAAGGGGAAAAAGCGTAAGGCGGCGAAGACGCCTGCCACCCCTGCCGCTGAAGAAGCGAAGCCTTCGCGCAAGAAGAAATCGAGCGAAACTACCGAGTAGCCAAGCACTCGTTAGGCAACAAAGTTAGCCAAAAGCGGCGGTCACAAGGCCGCTGCTTTTGTTTTGTACCGGGCTCGTCTCAAACGCCGCGCGATGAGCTTTCCGCGGTTCGGCAACCGCGTTTTCCGAAACGCCCTACGGCCGTTGCAGTGCCGTCCCACTTACGGAACGCCAACATCCCAGCGCTGATACATTTCTGCGAAACTAGCAGAATGATCATCCGACGTAAGTCATTGGAAGAGAGCGTGGTGTAACTCAGTTAGAAGTGTGGCACGGGCATTGCAATAGGAGGGCGTAACCAAACAGCACCAATGAAAAAGCAAAACACCTATTCACTCCTTCTCACCGCCGAAGAGAAAGGCCGTGGGATTTTCGAAAGCGCGATTTACGCCCTCGTCGTGGTCAGCACCGCGTTCGCCGGTTGGGCATTCGTCTCAAGTGCCGTCGTCACGCCGGGCATGAACCGCACGAGCACCAAGATCAGCGCGCCGGTCACCGTTGAAGTGCTGGCCGACGCCACGCCTCAGGGGCCGATTGTCGCGAGCAATTAACCTGTAGCCGCGTCGCTCTGTTGACGCGCTGTGCGCGAGCGATCGCGTGCACGCCGACAGAGCGGCGCGGTTACAGCACCGGCCCGACTTCCACCTGTGAACACATTCGCGAAAGACCTCCGGTCCGCCGCGCGAATGTTGCTCAAGCACCGGGCCTCAGCGCGATCGCGATCGTTGCAGGCGCCCTCGGCATCGGGGCGAACACCGCGATCTTCAGTGTCGTCAGCTCGGTCCTGCTGCGGCCGTTGGCCCTTTGCGCAACCCGAGCAGCTCGTCGCCCTCAGGTCTGCCGAGACGAATTAAGCCCGACTCGCGCAGCTCATATTCTCTCCCGACTTCGCGGACCTACGCGCCCAAAACCAGGTCTTCAGCGCCACTGCGCTCTTCGACAGCGTGAGATGATCTCGACCCATCGCAGCAGCGAGGCCGCGCATCTGCGCGGCGCGATGGTAGTAGATTGAACGAGCGCGCGAGCGCGTGCGGGCCGCGATGCTTTCCACGCCCGATTGGGTCGCGAGTCAGGGCGATGCGCGGAATCGTGGATGAGACCGTTTTATCGACCGGGACAGATCAACATGCCGCTGCTCGCGGTGTTGGCGAAGTCGCCCTTCTGGCCGCCGGGTACCGAGGCGTTCGTGCGTCACTCGCGCCGGGTCGCGAGTTCCTGATGCCCGACAAGCCGGAGATTTTCGACGCGATCCCCGCGAGTTCTTGAGCAAGCACCGCCGCAGCGCTGACTGAACGCGTTGCCTAACGAGTGGTTTGCAACCGCCAGTCGAGCTTGCCGTCAGGGGCGATCTCGAGGTAAGCGACGCTCGCTGCGGCGCCGCGATTTGGTCGCGTGACGCAGCCCGGAT
>JALZAD010000105.1 GCA_030948555.1 Verrucomicrobiota bacterium
ATGTTTACCATTCTCAAAGTGCGCGAGGGCATCACCAGCTACGAAGACCCAGGCTGGTTTCAACAGCCGGACGGGACGGTCGCGGGGCCGATAAGTTAGCTGCCGCTTGTCCTCCTTTTCTATGCGAAAATTAACCGCACGGAGTCTGGCGTTGCTCCTGATTGGCGTTAGCCTCTCGTTAGCCGGAGAGCTAACTGGCGAGTCTCGCGCGGTGGCGGATGCGCTGGATAAATTTCACGGCGCCCTTGCACACAATGACGCAAAGGCAGCGATGGCCTTGCTCGCGCCCGATGCCGTGATCCTTGAAGGCGGCGCGCTGGAAACACGCGCGGAGTACGAAGCGCACCATCTCCCGGCAGACATCCAGTTTGCGCAGGCTGTCCGGAGCGCTCGGTCCGACATTCGAGTCAAGATCGATGGAACGACAGCATGGCTAACGAGCCGCAGCCATGCTCAAGGAGCATTCGAAGGAAAGCCCATTGATAGCGTCGGCGTTGAACTGGCCGTTCTAACCAAAACCGACGAAGGCTGGCGGATCAGAGCGATCCACTGGTCGAGCCATCGGATCTCATCAGGCAAATAGCGCGTCCTCTTCTGCCGCCAAGTAACAGCGTATCCAACGAGAAAGAACCAATGAATCACTATCCAAAATTCGGCGCCATGATCGCCACCTCCACGCTCGTCATGTTCGGCCTGATGTATCTGAACACTTACGCCGTCGACCACATCTTCTTCAGTCAGACGCGCGCCTGGATGGCACTGGTGATGGGCGCGACGATGGCTATCATCATGCTGGGTTTCATGCTCGGCATGTACAAGAACGCAAAGGCGAACCTTGCGATCTTCGCTGCCAGTGCCGTCGTGTTCGCGGTCGCGCTCTGGCTCGTCCGCAGTCAGGCGACGGTGAACGACGTCTCATGGATGAAGGCGATGATCCCGCATCATTCCATCGCGATTCTAACCAGTGAGCGGGCGCACATTTCCGATCCGCGGGTTCGCAAGCTGGCCGACGGCATTATTGAAACTCAGCGCAAGGAGATCGAGGAAATGAAGGCGCTGATCACAGACTTGGAGAAGTAAACGCGGGCCAGCAGGCGGAAACGCACCGCCGGTGCGAAGCTTCGTCATGAACCAGCCCCTTTTCCTCCTCGCGGCAGATCCACTCATGCCGATCCGAATCATGGCGGTGGTCGCGCTCGTGGCGGTAATCGTCGCTTTTGTTTATGTGCTGCGCCATTTGACGAAGATTGAAGGGACGATCATGGCGGACAATCTCATCCCGGCGCAGCGTGGACCGCGCAACAATATGGTGCTCATCATGTGCGCGGTGCCGATCGTCATCACCACGCTCCTGTTGTTTCTCATCTTTAAGGCGTAATGCCGGGGCGCGCTTCGAATCGGCGCTTGCGGTCGCGGTGCGAAGGCCGTTCGATCACTCTGCGTGCCGAGCCTCTCCGCAGAGTTCCATCGTTTCCATGACAAGGCGCGGCCGGTCGTCGGCACGTGCCTTTACGGTCTGGTCGCGAGTCTCGCGGCGGTCGCGTTCCAGCTCTCGATTCACTGGCTTTACGATCGCTGCTTCAAACTGCCGGCCGGCGGAGGTTTCGCGCGCTTCGCGGAGATCACTTTGGCGGTGGTGGTCGTCACGTCACTTCTCGTTGGTTGGTTGTTGAACTCGTTCTGCCCGGAAGCGGCGGGCAGCGGCATTCCGCAGGTGAAGCTCCAGTTCTGGAAGGAATTCGGACACGCCCCGCGACGCATCGCCGCGATTAAATTCATCGCCGGCATTCTCAGCATCGGCGGCGGGCAAAGTCTCGGGCGTGAAGGTCCGACGGTGCAGATCGGGAGCAATCTCGCCTCGAGTCTTGCCGGTGTGCTCGGGGTCTCGAAGCAGAATCGCCGCGCGGCGAGCGCGGCGGGCGCGGCGGCGGGACTGGCCGCAGCGTTCAATGCGCCGCTCGCGTCGGTCGCGTTCGTGCTCGAGGAAATCATCGGCGACCTCAACAGCCGCTCGTTAGGCGCCGTCCTGCTCGCGTCGGTCATCGGCGCTTTCGTGGTGCACGCATTCATTGGCGCGCAGCCGGCGTTCGTGCTGCCGGCGATCAATGAACCAAGCTGGCGCGGCTATGTGCTCATGCCGATCGCGGCGGCCGTGGCAGCGCTCGTCGGCATTCTCTTTCAACGCGGATCACTCACGCTGCGCCTGAAAGCACGGAAGACGCGTGTGCTTCCCCGCTGGCTGCATCCGCTTGCGGGCGGCCTCATCACTTGGAGCATCGGCATCGCGGTATTCGCCTCGACGGGACGGCTCGGGGTCTTCGCACTCGGCTACGACGACTTGTCCGACGCGCTCGTCAATGGGATGGCGTGGAAGCTCGCGGCGCTTTTGCTCGTGGCAAAATTGATCGCCACGATTGCCGGTTATGGCCT
>JALZAD010000163.1 GCA_030948555.1 Verrucomicrobiota bacterium
GCTCGCCCCAGCGACGGATCGTGATCTCGAGACAATCGTCGCGCGCTGCCTGGATCGCGATCCGAAGGCGCGCTATCGCTCAGCAGGCCAACTCGCGGAAGATCTGGAGCGTTGGCTCGACGGCCGGCCAATCATCGCGCGGCCCGTGCTGCCGACCGCACAACTCTGGCGATGGTCGCGTCGCAATCCGATGCTCGCCGCGGTCGTCGCAGCTTGTCTGATTCTGGCGATTGCGGTGGTCTGGCTTCTCCAGACGCAGCCTTCCGCCGCCCCCATTGGACGAGCCGACAAGAGCATAACCGTGCTGCCGTTCGCGAACCTGAATGGCGACAAAGACAGCGAGTTCTTCGCGGCTGGGATTCAAGAAGACATCCTGACGAACCTTACGAAAGTCGCCGACCTCAAGGTGATCAGCCAAAGCAGCGTGCGGGGATTTCAGCCGGGAAAACCGCGCAACCTGCAAGAAATCGGCAGCGCGCTCGGCGTCGGTCACGTCCTGGAGGGAAGCGTGCGGCGGTCGGAGAATCGGGTGCGAATCAGCGCCCACTTGCGCGACACTGCGACCGGCGCAGAGCTCTGGGCCGAGCAATACGACCGTGACCTGCGCGACGTCTTCGCAATCCAAAGCGAGATCGCGCAGAAGATCGCAGACCAGCTGCGGGTGCAGCTTTCGCCAACTGAACAAGCTGTGATTCGCGCCAAGCCGACCGACGACATCGTTGCTTATGACCTCTACCTGCGCGCGAAAGAGATAGGGCAGCGCGCTGGTTTGTCGACGACAGAGCGAACGTCCAAGCAAGTGGAGCTGCTCGAGGAGGCGGTCACGCGTGATCCTTCGTTCCTTTCCGCGCTCTGCCTCCTCGGGCGGGTGCACGTTTTCTCCTACTGGACGAACCACGACCACACGGCGGCGCGACTGCAAGCCGCGCACGACGCACTCGAACGGGCCGCGCAGCTAAAAGCCGATGCCGGCGAGGTGCATCTGACGCGCGGAATTATTCAATACTGGGGACATCGCGAGTATCAGACCGCGCTCGCGGAATTAATGACTGCGCGCCAGGCGCTGCCCAACGACGCGGAGGTGCCTTACTTCGTCGCGCTCGTCCAAAGACGTCAGGGCAAGTGGGATCTCTCCACGCGCCACTTCGAAGAAGCGCGCAAGAAAGACCCGCGCAATGAGGTGATCCTTTTTGATCTCGCCCGTACGAATTACTTCGCCCTGAAACGCTATCGGGAAGCGGCGGAAACATGCGACGACGTCCTGAAATGGAAGCCGGACTCCTTCGATTTCCAGCTCGCTCGAGCGAAAGTTGACGTCTCGCGGCAGGCGGATTTGCGCAGGTGGGAAAGTGTCGTGTGGGGGCCGTCGGCGAAGGACGCGGAGCCAGATCTGCTCGCCTTCGAACGACTCGAACTAGCACTCGCTAAACGCGACTACAGAGCTGCTGAATCAGCGCTCGCGACGCAGAACCTCCCGCAGTTTAACTGGGCCGGCTACGTGACTCCGCGCGGTTACTACGCTGGATTGATCGCGCGCGGGTTGGGCGACGAGGCCAAAGCGCGGCTTGAATTCACGGGAGCGCGCGAGTGCCTGGCAGAGATCGTGCAGAGCCGGCCAGACGATGCGAAGGCGCACATTGTACTCGCGCAGGTGTTAGCACGGCTCGGCGAGCGCGACGCCGCGATCGCGGAAGGCGAAACAGCGACACAACTCCGACCGGTGACGAGGGACGCGGTGGATGGACCCAGCTTGCTGGGGATGCTTGCCGGCGTCTGTGCGGAGGTCGGGGCCACTGACCGTGCCCTTGATCTGCTCGAATTGGCAGCGCCGATGCCGAACGTCACGAACTACGGCGCACTCCAAACGGAAGACGTTTGGGATTCACTCCGCACCAATGCGCGATTCAAACGCATTGTGTCGTCGCTGGCGCCCGGCGCTGGCGACAAATAGGAGCACGCGGGTGCGCGCTGACCCGGCTCGATTGCCGGAAATGTAGAAGCGCAGGTATTCTACAATTTCTCCGTCTTTGCGACGGGTCGAGCACGCCGCCGTGATCGTTGTCGCTCTCGGCATGCTCGCACCCGCGTTGGGTGCGCAGACCTTCGTCGAATCCGGCGACGCTGGCCAAACACCCGGCTTGCAAAAGGCGACCGGCCTCAGCCAGCCGGCACTCGGCGGCACCGCTACCATCCTTGGGACTCTTTCGAGCTCGAGCGATGTTGATCTCTTCCAGATCAACCTTTCCAGTCCAGCGAACCTGTTCTCGACCGTGAACCCGACGACCGGCTCTAGCGTCCCGCCGCACGGCCCCGGCGGCCTCGACACCCACCTGTTCATGTTCGACAGCCAGTTCCGTCCGATCGTGATGAATGACGACGCGCGCTTCTTCAACGTTCATCCCAAACCAAAAGCCCCGACGGTCTGATCTGCGCGGGCGGTAAAAGTGCTCACGAGAGGAGTCGAACCTCCACGGGTTTCCCCATACGGTCCTGAGCCGTACGCGTCTGCCATTCCGCCACGTGAGCGCGCTGCGAAGCGGCTGGTAGTTTGCTCGTCGGCACTCGCGGCGCAAGCGAAACAACGTGTCCCACAGCCGAAGCTACCTCTTGTTCCAACCGTCGCGCCAGAGTCGGTGCGGAGATCGAGCAGAACAGTCTCCAGCCGGAGTTCCAGGTCACCGACAACGGGAACTGCGCTACGCGTTCGATCCACCAAACGGTGAGCATTCGATTCAGTGACCAAATTCCAGTCGGCACGAAACAGCTTACGAACTCCAGCGCGCCAAACCGCCCTGCTCGAATTTGCAACGCGTCACGCGCGAGTCGCGGGTCTACTGCGCTTAAGCGAGCGCTGCTAAACT
>JALZAD010000385.1 GCA_030948555.1 Verrucomicrobiota bacterium
GTCTGAAGTAGCGCCGCACGGCGTCCAACTCCTGCGAGTTAAGTCTGCAGAGTAAGAAAGATGCGCGAAGTTTTTGATGTGCATTCGTTCAGCGGACTCGCTACAAAATGGCCTTGGCCGACACCCAAACCCGCCTCCGCACCGGAAAGGAATAAAGATGAAAATCCCCACCCTCCCTGTTCGTCTCGTTGCACTCATCACTGCCGCCGGGCTCGCCAGCGCGAGCGCACAGAACGTCTTCTACACGGCGAGTCTCTCCGGGCCTAACGAGTCTCCGGTCAATGCTTCTCCCGGCACCGGCTTTTCCACGATCGTTTACAACGCCACCACTCACATCCTGAGCCTCACCGTCACCTTCGCGGGACTCATCGGATCAACCACCGCGTCCCACCTGCATGCCGCGACCGCAGTTCCATTCGCTGGCACAGCGGCTGTCGCGACAACGGTGCCGGCCTTTGCTGGATTCCCGCTCGGCGTGAAGAGCGGCACCTATTTCACGAGCCTCGATCTCACGCAGTCCAGCTCATGGAATCCCACCTTCATCACTGCGAACGGCGGAACGACCGCGGGCGCAGAAGCGGCGCTCATCACTGCGATCAACCAGGGCCGCAGCTACCTGAACATCCATACCGACGCCTTCCCGGGTGGCGAGATTCGCGGCTTCGTTGTTCCTGCGCCCGACAGCGGCAGCACCTTTGCGCTGATGTTGCTTGGCGCCTGTGGGCTCGCGCTCGGTGCGCGTCGGCTGCGTCGCGCCTAAGTTGAGAACGCTCGTCGTTGCGGGCGGCCGGGAATTTTCGCGCGCCGCCCGCTTCGCGTTTAGGTCTCGAGCACGATCGTCGCGACCGCGTGATGGTCGGTGTGGCTCAGGCTAATCCAGACCTCCCTGACGCTGCGCGCCGCGGCGAGTTCTTTCGCGCCCGCTTCGAGCACGACGAACGGCTGACCACTCGGATGCCGATGCACATCGATATCTTTCCAGCCCATCGACTTTCCAATCCCGGTGCCGAACGCTTTTGACACCGCTTCTTTGGCGGCGAAGCGCGCGGCGAAGTGGCGCGCCGGAAACTTCATCGATTGGCAATATGCGATCTCTCCGGCGGTAAAGACCCGCTGGAGGAAGCGCTCACCGAACCGGTCTAACGAGTGATCGATTCGCGCCGTCTCGACAAGGTCAACGCCGATTCCGACGACGCTCATCCCTGGTAGTCGGCCATCGCTGCGAGCATCTCGCGGACAGCTGTCTCGAAGCCAACGAACATCGCGCGTGCCACGATCGCGTGCCCGATGTTCAGCTCGACCAGGTTCGGCAGTCTGTGAATGAGCGCGATGTTGCGGTAGTTGATCCCGTGTCCCGCGTTCACCTGCAGGTTGAAATTCGCCGCACGCACGGAAGCGGCCCGCAGCCGCTCGAGCTCCTGTTTCGCGAACTTATCAGTGAAGGCGTTCGCCAGCTTTCCAGTGTGTAACTCGACGATATCGGCGCCGAGTTCGACCGCCGCGTCGACCTGATCCTGCTCCGGATCGATGAACATGCTGATGCGAATCCCGGCTGCCTGAAGCCGCTTCATCGTCGGCGCCAGCTCGCGGCGATGCGCGATCAGATCGAGGCCGCCTTCGGTCGTGATCTCCTCGCGTTTCTCCGGCACGAGACAGACTTCATCCGGCACGATGCGCAGCGCGAAATCGACAATCTCGGGCGTGTTGCCCATCTCGAGGTTGAGCTTGGTCAGCACGGTCTCGCGCAACCGCTCGAGATCCCGGTCCTGCATGTGACGCCGGTCCGCGCGCAGATGCGCCGTGATGCCGTGCGCGCCCGCGCGCTCGCAAATTCCAGCGATCGCAACCGGATCAGGTTCGGCATTCTTCGAGTCCGGCATCGTCGCGTAACGCGCCTGCCGCAAGGTCGCGACATGGTCGACGTTCACTCCAAGACGCAACGCACTCATCGGCGCTCAATGAGCGCTACAGGTGAAGGACGGGCAAGCAGCAATGCGGACGCGCGCACGATCGCGTCAGCGGAAGAACGGACGCAGCTGCTCGTACTTCTTCGGGCCGATTCCCTTCACTTTGCGCAGATCATCGGCGGACTCGAACGGCCGCGCTTCGATGATGCGCGCCGCGAGCACCGGCCCGATGCCGCGGATCGCGATCAACTCGGAGGAACTCGCAGCGTTCGGATCCAGCTTCTCATTCGCAGCGTGCGCGCTACTCGCCGATGCATTCGGTTTCGCGACCGGAGCGGGCGTGGCGCCTGGCTTCGCGAAAGGCCATGCACCTTGCACGCCGAAGGGCGTCGGCGTTGGACCCGCGATCGTCGTCGCTTCCGTTCGACTCGCCAGCTTCTCCGGATGAAACCACGCGTCGAACGAATCCGCGCCGCTCCGCGTCGGCGCGGTTGGCAGACGCGCGGTCATGCGTCCGCTGGTTGCACCCCAGCCGCCGACCTTCTGCGATTTCGCCTCGCGCTCGAGCCGTTCCAGCTTCTGCCATTCGACGTGGGGCGACGCGAGCCCAACCGGCTGCCCGGCCGTGCCGTGCACCCGCGCGAGACCGTTCGCGACCAGCAACTCGCCGAGATCGCCTTCGTCCGTGCCGATGAAGGCATAGAAGCGCCCCTGCGCGCTTCGCCCGAGCGCGTCCTGCATGCAGGTGCGGACGGTGAACGCGCGCGCCAGTCTTCCGTTCGTGAAATGCTTCGCCAGGTCGCCCACCTGCGTGGCCTGCGCGGAAGTCACTCCGAAGTATTTCGCCTGGTCCGCGACGCGCTCCGGAAAGGACTCGTCCGTCTCCGGCGCATCAACGAAGTAGAGCCGGAAGACGTATTCGCGGCCGGCGGCGCTGACGTGAAAACTATCGCCGTCGTTCGACTTGTTAGGCACGAGATGGCAATTCGGCAGCACGACCCATGGTCCATGCGCGAGCGCTGGCCGCCCGACGAGCAGGAGCGCGAACGTGCAGACAAGAACAAGCTTGCGCGTCATGGCGCCGCGACTCGCAGGCGTTTGGAGAAACGCCGCACCGTCATCAAGCGGCGCTGTGGAGCTCGAACTGGCTCATCGACCGGAACACCTCGTAGCGCTCCTCGATCTCCTTCTTCTCCAGTGTCCGGAGCCGATTCATGCTGAACTCCTCGACGTTGAAGCTCGCGACCACGCTCCCGTAAATCAGCGCGCGACGGAAGGCGTTGAAGTTTAGCTCGCCACCGATCGTCGCGAGATAACCGGCCACGCCACCGGCGAAGGTATCGCCCGCACCGGTTGGATCGTGGATGTCCTCGAGCGGATAAGCACCGCAACTGAAGAAATCATTCTCGCCGAAAAGCAGCGCGCCGTGCTCGCCCTTCTTCACCGCGACGTACTTCGGCCCGGCTTTCAGAATCTTGCGACCGGCTTTGATCAGGCTGGTCTCCTTCGTCATCTCGCGCGCCTCGCTGTCGTTCAGAATCAGCATGTCGACGCGCGGCAGCAACGCATCGAGATCGGCGCGGGCGATGTTGATCCAGAGATCCATCGTGTCCGCGATGACGAAGCGCGGCTTCTCCATTTGATCGAGCACGTGCGACTGCAAGGCGGGCGCAATGTTCGCGAGCAGGACGAAGTCGCTCTGCCGATACGATTCCGGCAGGTCGGGCCGGAAATGCTCGAAGACATTCAGGTCAACCGAACGCGTCTCGCGTGTGTTCAAGTCCCACGCGTACTCGCCCGACCAGCGGAACGTCTTTCCCTTCGCACGCTGCACGCCTTCAGTGTCGATCCGGCGCGATTTCCAGAAGTCGAACTCCGATTCGGGAAAGTCATCGCCGACCACGCCGACGAGTTTGACCGGGGAGAAGAAACTCGCGCCGAGCGCCGCATAGGACGCTGAACCGCCGAGCTGGTCGGCGTGTTCTTCGACCGGAGTTTTCACGGTATCGAGCGCGATGGAACCAACGATAAGGACAGACATTTAGATTTTCGATTTTTCGGATCTGTGGCTTCGGATAAGGCGCGCATACTGTGCGGCCTCCCGCGCGTCGAGCAAGCTTCCACCTGCTTGCCCACAGTCACAGTCGCAGATTCTCGACGCGTGCGAACTCTCGCCTGTGCTACTACGGCTTGTCGGTGCCGGCGTCGTCACGAGTGCTCGTGGCTTCCGGAACGTTGATGCTCGGAGAGACCGAGACCTCGGCGTGGCCGGTAGTTGGGCCGATGGGCAACCCGGTGCCCGAGCTGTTTCGCACAGTCGTCGCGTCAGCAGCGTTGATTGCCCCGTCGGTATTCACATCGGCGCGGAACGTCGTTGCATCGACCGGCAGGCCGGAGCGATTCCGGGTTATGGTCGCGTCCGCCGCGTTGACCACGCCATCTGCGTTCACATCGCTCGCGAGCACCGCCATGTTCACCGTGGTTGCCGGTAGCACTTGCGAGAGCGCGTCCGTTACAGCGCTCAAGGTCAGCGTGATCTGCTGCGCATTGGTCACATTGGTCAGCGGCACACTCATCGTCGCGCCGGAGAACGTGGCCGCGCCTGCGCTGCCCGTGCCTGTGGTCACGGTTGCGTTGCCGCCCGTTACGCTATGCGTAAAGGTAAAGACCACGGTGTGACTGCCGGCCGGAGTGCTGATGCGCGGCTCGACCCCGGATGCGCCCGTCAACGGCAACGCGACATCGAAGGCGGTGCTGCCGTGCACGCGACGCGAAATAGCACTCGTTAGGCTAAGTGGTGGCGCGCAGGTGCCTTGCGCCCCGGCGTAGTAGGTGGCCTGCACCTCCGCCTGGCTAAGCGCGCGATTGAAGATCTGCACTTCGTCGATTTGCCCGTTCCAAACCGAGACGGTCGGACGCGAGCCGATCGTGAGCCCGTTCGCACCATCGAGCACGGTGTTCAAAACGGCGGTGGCTTTGCTGCTCTCGATCTGACCGTTGAGGTAAAGCGTTACCGTTGCGCCATCGTAGGTCACAGCGGCGTGATACCACTGGTTAGGCAAGACCGTTGTCGTGCCGGCCAGGTCATCGCCGCCGCCGTTGAAGTAGAGCTTGCCCGGATTCGTCGCCGTGAAGACAAGGCCGAAGCTCTTCTCGATCGCGGCGGTGCCATATTGGATCAGCGCGGCATTCGGCGAGCTGGTCAGGGTGGTGCCGGTGCGGAACCAGAGCTCGACCGTGCGCGCGGCATTTGTCACAGGCAGACCTATCGGCGTGACGACGTTCGCGTATTGGCCGGTCGTGGCGTTGGCGGCGTTCACGAAGTTAAAGCCTTGACCGACCTTGGCCGCCGCAAAGGTCGCACCACCTTGCATCACCGCGTTGTTACTACCTAGCAAGTCGTTCGGATTACCATTGCCGGGGAGCCAGCTAATGATTCCACTCGCCGCACCAGTGCACGGGATGGCATTGACCGTCAACGTGAACGGCTGCGATGCCGCCGTCCCGACACCGTTGCTCGCGCTCAGCGTGATGTTGTAGGTGCCCTGCGTATCAGGACCGGGCGTGCCACTTAGCACACCAGTGTTAGCGGCGAAGGCAATCCCTGCGGGTAAGGCGCCGGTTTCACCCAAGGTCGGCGTTGGAAACCCTGTCGCCGTGACCGTAAATGTTCCCGCAGCTCCGACGGTAAAGGTGGCGCTGTTCGCGCTCGTGATCGCAGGCGCCTGATTGACTGTTAGCGTAAACGTCTGGGTGGCATCCGTGCCTACCCCGTTCGCTGCCTTGAAGCTAATCGGGTAGGTCCCACCTGTGCTGGCCGCAGGCGTTCCCGCTAGCTTTTTCGTCACGCCGTCGAAGGTCACGCCGCTGGGTAGCGTTCCACTTTCGGTCACCGTCGGCACCGGGAATCCAGTCGTAGTCACCGTGAAGGTGCCGGCGCTGCCCACGGCAAAACTGCTCGCGTTGCCGCTCGTGATCGCGGGCGCCTGGTTCACGGTAAAGGTGAAGCTCTGCACCGCATCCGTCCCGATGCCATTAGCGGCCTTGAAGCTGATCGCGTAAGTCCCGCCGGTTCCAGCGGCTGGTGTTCCGCCTAAGGTCTTAGTCGCGGCATCATAGGTGACTCCACTCGGCAGTGTTCCGGTTTCCGTAACTGTTGGGGCCGGGAACCCGGTAGCTGTCACGGTAAAGCTGCCCGCGCCTCCGACGGTGAAGGTTGTCGCGTTAGCACTCGTGATCGCGGGCGCTTGATTCACCGTCAGGGTGAAGCTTTGCGTTGAATTCGGCGCTACACCGTTGTTCGCCGTAATTGTAATTGGATATGTCCCGCCAGTCCCAGCTGCCGGCGTTCCACTTAACAACCCGCCCGCCGAGAGTGTCACTCCAGCCGGGAGAGTGCCTGTCGCAATGTAGCTCGCGGCCGGATAGCCACTGCTCGTCACATTGAACGAACCCGCTGTCCCGGTAATAAAGGTCGCGCTGTTAACGCTTGTTATCACGGGCGCGCGATTCACCGTAATTGCCGCTGTGGAGGTGCCGTTGTCGAGCGTCGCCAGGACGTGTCCCGGCCCGCTGCTGTTTTGCGAATTGTAGCTGGTCGTGGCCGTGCCC
>JALZAD010000270.1 GCA_030948555.1 Verrucomicrobiota bacterium
CGATCATCTCGAGGCCTTTGTTGAACAAGGTCGCGGAGTCGATCGTGATCTTTGGGCCCATGTTCCACGTCGGGTGCTTGAGCGCCTGTTCGACGGTGATGGACTGGAACTGCTCGGCCGGTGTCTGGCGGAAGGGGCCGCCTGACGCGGTAAGGATGAGTCGGCGAACGGCGGAGTTCCGGCCGTCGAGACATTGGAAGATTGCGTTGTGCTCGCTGTCGACCGGGAGGATGCGGACGCCTTTCGCGGACGCGGCGTTCATCACGATTTCACCGGCCATGACGAGAATCTCTTTGCTGGCGACGGCGAGGTCCTTGCCGGCTTCGATGGCGGCGAGGGCAGGACGCAGACCGCCGGTTCCGACCACCGCGATCAGGACCATCTCAGCACTCGTTAGGCGCGCGATTTCGACCAGGCCTTCTTCGCCGAGGAGAACCTTCGGTTTGTACTCCAGGCCTGCGCGCAGCTCGTCCGCTTTGGTTTCGTCGACGATGCAAACCGCCTCCGGCCTAAGCTCATTCGCCTGCTCGGCTAGCTTCTTCGCGCTGCTGTTCGCGGCGAGGCCGACGATCTCGATGCGTTCCGGAATGTCGTGCGCGACTTTGCGCGTGCTTTCGCCGATTGATCCGGTCGCGCCAAGCACGACAACCCGTTTGCGCTTCATGCGCTAGGAAACGCGGATGACGAGCCGCAGGTAGAAGAACAAGAGCGGCGCGGTAAAGAGCAAGCTGTCGATCAGATCGAGCGCGCCGCCGATGCCGGGAAGGAAGTTGCCGGAGTCTTTTACTCCCGTGCTGCGTTTCACGATCGACTCAGCGAGATCGCCGATCACAGCGGCAAAACCTAAGAGCAACCCAAGCGCGGTCGCGTGTGTTGCGTTCAAGCCGGATAACTTGTTAGGCATAAGCGCGTAGAGGCCCCAGCTCGCGAGCGATGAGAAGAAGAGGGCGCCGGCAAATCCTTCCCAGGTCTTCTTCGGGCTAATGTGCGGAATCATCTGGTGTTTGCCGATAAGGCTGCCGGTAAGATAAGCGCCCATGTCGCTGAATTTCGTCACTGCGATGAGGTAAAGAACGTAGAACTGACCTTGCACTGCGCCGCTCGGCGCACGCGGCACGACATACACGATCTTCGTGATGAAGTTGTAGAGCCAGAGGACGTAAAGCAGTCCGAAGAGCGTGTAAGACATGGTACGCAACGGGGCGTCATCGCGCAGGCTCTCGAACATCTGCCGTCCGAAAACGGTGAGGAGAAAGCCGAGCAGGCAAGCCACCTCGAAGTCGTAGGACTGCGCGGGTCCGACCTTTGAGAAGTAATAGAAACTGCCGATCAGCATGATCGCGCCGCAGACCATGGCGGTGATCTTGAAGTTCGGGAGACCCTTGTGATCGAGCATGCCGTAGAACTCCCAGAGGGTCAGCATTCCAAAGGCAGCGATCAGGCCGAAGAACGCGATCTCGTAGCCCGAGAAGATGATGATCAACGCGACCGACCAGAGCGCGATCGAGCTCGCCGAGCGGAAGAGAAAAGTCAGCTTCGCGGTGACCGGCTTAGGCGTGGCTCGATCCAGCGTCGCGGGCATGAGCGTTCACCATCCGGAAATTAGAAGGGCAACGCAAGCAGCGAGGGCGCGACCCGGAAGTCAGTCATGCCGAGGGAAGTCGAGGGACCCCGCCGCATAGCGAGCGTGTGGCAACGGGGTCTCTCGACTTCGCTGCGCTTCGCTCGAGATGACGTTGCAGGCTTGGGCGTGCAATCTAGCTTTCACGCATGAGCAAGACGATGCCCGCAGTCGTGAAAGCCCAGCGCGCGGAAGGGTTGGAATTGCAGGAAGTGCCGGTGCCGGAAGTCGGGCCTAACGATGTGCGCATTCGCGTGCAGAACGCATCGATCTGCGGGACCGATGTGCACATCTACAACTGGGATGCATGGGCGCAGAAGACGATCCCGGTGCCGATGGTGATCGGTCATGAGTTCGTCGGCGTGGTCGATCAGATCGGCAGCGCGGTGGAGGATTTCAAGGAAGGCGAACTCGTCACGGCCGAGGGCCACATCGTTTGCGGACATTGCCGGAATTGCCTCGCCGGCCGTCGCCATCTTTGTCCGAACACGAAAGGCATCGGCGTGAATCGGCCGGGCGGGTTCGCGGAGTTCGTGGTCGTGCCGTCGAGCAACATCTGGCGCTGTGATCCGAAGATCCCGCTCGATGTGATCTCGTGCTCGGATCCGTTAGGCAACGCCGTGCATACCGCGCTCTCGTTCGATCTCGTCGGTGAAGATGTGCTCATCACCGGCGCGGGTCCGATCGGCTGCATGGCGGTGCCGATCGCGAAGATGGCGGGCGCGCGCAAAGTCGTGATC
>JALZAD010000307.1 GCA_030948555.1 Verrucomicrobiota bacterium
GTTAAAGGCCTGAAGTTCCGACGCTTGCAGGCTGCCTTGTAAAAAGAGGCAACCACTTCAGGCATCTGCAGCGAAGTCGAGTTGGCAGAGGTTTATTGTAACCTCTAGCGTTCGCCGCAGGTCTATAGGACAATGTGGCATCCCAGCCGCGCACCGACCGTGCGCCTGGGATTAGAAAAAAGGCCGGACTTAACCAACCAACAGGAGAAAGAAATGAAAAAACTAACCTTCGCCGCGTGCGCCTTAATCGCCGTGGCTTCCAGTGCCTTCGCGGGCACGGAAACCTACTCGAGCAGCAAGAATATGGCTGCGAGCGCGCCATGCCCGAGCTGGTATGCAGACAACGAATGGAACGTCGGAGTGTCCGCGACCTACGCCGCCACTTCGAACAGCTATCGTGAAGATACCTACCTCGGAGTGGATCACTCGTGGGGCGCCGGCATCGACGTGAAGTATTTCTTCCGTCGCTACTTCGGTCTCGGCGTGCAGGCTTTCGGCCTACCGCTGAACATCGATGAAAACAACTTCTTCAATCGGAATAACAACAACGACTTCGCCGGCGGCGTCGTCGGTACGTTTACCTTCCGTTACCCAATCCCTTGCACGCGCTTCGCGCCCTACGCATGGCTCGGAGTGGGCGGAATCTTTGGCGCGGGGACGCGGAATGAAGAGATCGCGAATGGTAATGGCGTATTCTTCCTCGATCGTCGCGGCGAAGATCGCGGTCGTTTGATGGGTCAGTACGGCGTCGGCTTGGAGTATCGCTTCACGCCGCACTTCGGTCTGACCACCGACGTCAGCTACAATGAAATCGACGGGCCTCGGAACGATTTCTGGCAGGCGCGCACGGGCTTGAACTTCGCGTTCTAAGCTAGCGAAAAGACGAAATTAGAGACGCCGGGAACAGCGAGTCTGTTCCCGGCGTTTTGTTTTTCGGCGCGGCTCTGTCTTGCGTCACCCCGCCGCGCCACGAACTTACCGCTGATGTCCTTCGCGTCCGTCCTCGACAATCTCGCGATCGAGAAGAGTCCGCTCGTCCTGCGCTTCGAGCAGCTCATCGCGTCGAAGCGCGACGCCGAGTTGGAGACGATGGCGCAGCAATCGCGCGCGCTCACCTTGCAGAACTTCGGCCGCACGATGCGCCTCTTCGCGCCACTCTATCTTTCGAACGAGTGCATCAACAATTGTCGCTACTGCGGCTTCTCGCGCGACAACCCTATTCTCCGCGTCACCCTCGAGCTCGACCAGGTGGTGAAGGAAGCGCGGCATCTCGCGGGTGAAGGTTTTCGTCAGGTGCTGCTCGTCGCGGGCGAGCACCCGAAATTCGTCAGCGGCACTTACCTGTCGGATTGCGTCCGTGCGCTCGCTCCGGACTTCTCGTCAATCTCAATCGAGGTCGGCCCCATGGAGACGAACGAGTACCAGCCGATCGTCGCGGCCGGCGCCGAAGGGCTCGTCGTTTACCAGGAGACGTACGACCGCGGCGCCTACGCCGAGATGCACACCTCCGGGCCGAAGCGCGATTTCGACTGGCGGCTCGACTGTCCCGAGCGCGGCTACGATGCGGGTTTTCGCCGACTCGGTGTCGGTGCGTTGTTCGGCCTCGCACCTTGGCAAAACGAAGCGCTCGCGCTCGCCGCGCACGTTGATTATTTGCTCAAGCATTGCTGGCAGGCGCAGATCAGTGTGAGCCTGCCGCGTCTGCGTCCTGCGGCCGGCGGATTTCAGCCCGCCTTCAGCATGAGCGATCGCGATCTCGCGCAACTCATCTGCGCCTTGCGCATCACTTTCCCGCAGCTCGGCATTGTGCTGAGCACGCGCGAGCGAGCGTCACTGCGCGATGCGCTCGTGCGGCTCGGCGTGACCATGATGAGCGCCGGCAGCCACACAGAACCCGGCGGTTATACTCACCAGGGCAGCGAGAACTTGCACATGACCGTGCGCGGAAAAATCGTCGCGCCGGAGTTCGACGGCGGTCTCGACCAGATCGCGACCGGTCAATTTGAGATCAGCGATGAACGTTCGCCTAACGAGATCGCAACGTTTCTCCGTGGCCGCGGATTTGAGCCGGTTTGGAAGGACTGGGATCAGAGCCTTCTTGCGTTGTGACTGTCTGGCTGAACGGCGAACGCGCTGAGGCGCACGGCGCGCAAACGATCTCCGAGCTTGCCGAACGCTACGGCCTCGCGCCGAACAGCATCCTGATCGAGCACAACGGCATCGCCTTGCACTCGCGCGAATGGCCCGAGTGCAGACTTGCGGAAGACGATCACATCGAGTTCATCCGAGTCGTCGCGGGAGGCTGAGCTCTCGCGCACCGTTATCGCGAACGACGCTTCGCGGCGGCTCACGCTGTTACGTAACACCTGCTGTAACTTTTCACGAATTTACTGAATTTGCTGCGGCGCCGGCGGCGTTTACGATCCGGTCGCGAACACATGGAGCGCGATGGGGCGGTTGCAGCGATTCATTCTGCTTTAACCGGCTGAACACTGGTGGCCGCTACAACCCGGCCAACGATACCTGGCAGACGACGAGCACCGGCGGCTGAGACGCGCTACTGGTCCGCGACTATCTGGAGCGGCAGCGGGATGATCGTGTGGGGCGGATGCGACGCACAGACCTGCGGCCCGGGTGGCAACTCCGATCGCAACGGCCTGAACAATGGCGGCCGCTACAA
>JALZAD010000392.1 GCA_030948555.1 Verrucomicrobiota bacterium
GACGTCTTCGCTCGCGAAAATCACGATCCGGCGTGCGACGAAGCGGAAGTCTTCGCCGGCGTGCAGCATTTTCGCGAGCCAGTAGATCGCGCTCTTCTCGTCCGAGCCGCGCATGCTCTTGATGAAGGCGCTGATCGTGTCGTAGTGCGCGTCGCCCGCGCGATCGTAAACGATCGCTTTCTGCTGAATCGTTTGCTCCGCGACATCGAGCGTGAAGTGGGAGACACCGTATTGGTCAGGCGCAGTCGTGAGCACGCCGATCTCGAGCGCGTTTAAGCATTTCCGCGCGTCGCCATCGCTGATTTTCGCGAGATGACGTCGCGCATCCGCGTCGATGCGAACCTTGTATTTGCCGAGGCCGCGCTCTTCATCGGCCAGCGCTCGATCGATCAACTCCTCCAGGTGTTCGACCTTGAGCGGCTCGAGTTGAAACACCTGCGAGCGCGAGACGAGTGCGCTGTTCACATAGAAGAACGGATTGTAAGTCGTCGCGCCGATCAGCCGCAGATTTCCGCTCTCCACATCCGGCAGGAGGATGTCCTGCTGCGCTTTGTTAAAATGGTGGATCTCGTCGACGAAGAGGATCGTCTTTTGTCCTGAAGTGCGCACACGGTTCGCCGCGGCCGCGACCACTTTGCGCATTTCCGCGACGTTGCTTTCGACGCCGCTCAAGCGCTCGAATTTTGCACCAGTCATCCCGGCGATGATCTGCGCGAGCGTCGTCTTCCCCGTTCCGGGCGGGCCGGACAGGATGACGGACGGCAGTCGATCGGCTTCGATCGCGCGGCGCAGAAGTTTCCCCGGAGCGAGGATGTGTTGCTGGCCGACGAACTCCTCGATCGAGCGCGGACGCATCCGCGCGGCCAGCGGCGAGGCCGCGGTCGGCGGTTTGACTGCCTTGACCTCTTCTTCGACCCGGAACAAATCCTCCACGCCTAACGATACGTTGCGCGACAACCGCGGCAATTCGACGCGGCGTCGTTTTTGGGTCCGCTTCTTGCACTGCGGAGGGATCATCGAATATTCCGCCGCATGCGCAGGGTCTTAGGGTTCATCATTTTCATCTTGGTGGCGGCAGAGGTGCGCGCCGAAACCGGTCTGCCGTTCTCCACCGTCTTCAAGGGTGAGAAGCGGTTCGAGCAGCTCGTGGCGCGGGCGAAAGAAGGTAATTGGGCGGCGCTGCCGTTAGGCGAACGCGTCGCGACAGTCGGCCAGGCGTTCGTCGGCACGCCCTACAAAAATTACACGCTCGAGATCGACAACCGAGTCGAGGCGCCTTCCGCAAATCTGAACGCGGTCGATTGCTGGACCTTCTTTGAGATCTCGCTCGCTTTCGCGCGGATGATGGACGAGCCGCCGGAGAATTGGACGCCCGAGCGGCTGCTGCATTACATCGAGGTCGATCGCTATCGCGATGGCCGTTGCACGGGCGAGTATCTGTCGCGCCTGCACTACCTCGAGGATTGGCTGGCGGACAATGACCGCCGCGGCTTGGTCGATGACCTTACTCGCAGTCTCGGTGGCGTAAGCGTACCCCACGCCGCGCAGGAGATGGCGAAAGGTTGGAAGCATTACCGGTATCTCGCGACCAATCCGGCGCTGCTCGGACCGCTGCGGCAAATGGAGGAACGCGTCTCGCGCCGCCCGCTTTACCAGATCCCGGTGAGCCGTGTCGCGTCGATCGAGCCGAAGCTGCGCAACGGCGACATCATCGGCATTGTCTCGCACGACGGGCGTCTCTTCGGCACGTCGCATGTCGGGCTCGCCTATCGCAGCGGCGATGGCGTGTTGCACTTCATGCACGCTTCCGCGCCGCGGAACTACAATAAGGTCGTGATCGACTCGAGTCTCTCGAGCTATCTGAAACGCTACCGCACCGACACCGGCATCATGGTGGCGCGGCCGACTCGTTAGGCCACCTCGACCGGCCTGCCTTTTTGGCGCGCGAACGCGATTCGATAGCGCGTGCGAGTCACGGCGCGGGCCCAACGACGTCGCCACTTTCCGTGCACGAGATCGCTGCGGAAGTGGGGTTGGATCTGCAAGCCGTGGGCGCGGCATAACGTGCGTGCTTCAGGCGTCCAAAGGCTGCGCACGATTCCTGACATGAGGTATTGGATTGGGGCTTCGGCGGTTCGCGCATAGACGAAGATCGGCATCTCGACGGTGCGCCGACTTCCGCGCGCTTCCATGTCCCACGCGGTCTCGCCGGGGACCAGGATCGAAGCCAGCGCATCGCTATTCCAGAGTGTCGTCTGCAGACGGGTGCGGCCTTTCGATTCGCGGGGAATTGGGATGTAGCGCTCGTTAGGCGTGGGCGGCTGCGGCTCGAGCGCGGACAGATCGAAGAACGAAAGCGCAGCTGCGTTTTGCGCGATCGCGAACTCGATGTCGCGCGCGAGTTGCTCGTTATCCACTCTGCCGGTGAGGAAGTAATCTTCCTGGAAATAGAGGATGTAGGGCGTCGCGATTTGCTGCAGTGCGACCTGCATGTTGCTCGCCCAACCTTTGTCGTCGCCCACGCGGAGGGCGCGGATGACGTCCGAGCGTAGGTCGAGGTGATTCGTGATGAGGTGAACCGCGAACGGGCAGTCCGGCCATTGTTTGCGGAAGAAGAACGCGAACGGCCGCCAGGCGTCGAAGAATGAATCGCAGCTCGAGACGACGATCGAGACCTGACTGACAAAGTCGCGCAGCGCGTTCATTCCAGGAAAGTGCGCGCCCACTCGTTCAGCACCCAAAGGTTCCAAAGACGTTGCGAGTGATTTGCTCTTCCGGCTTGATGTTCTTCGAGCAGTTGCGCGGCGGCTTCCTCGCGAAGGTAAGGACGCAACCGACCGTGAAGCGGAAGCAAGCCGGCGCGAATTTGCTGCCGCGCTTCACCGCGCCACCATTGCGCAAGCGGCACGGAGAAGCCGCGCTTTTTTGCCCGCAGCACCTCAGCAGGCAGGTCATCGCTGACCATGTCACGCAGGATTAGCTTGCCCCGCCGCCGGTTTACCTTCCACTCGTTAGGCAACCGCGCACACAGCTCGAGTAGTTCGTGGTCGAGGAAAGGTGACCGGACTTCAAGGCTGCGCGCCATGCTCGCGATGTCGAGCTTGGTGAGGAGAGAATTGGGCAGCGGATCGGTCACATCCCATTGCAGGATTCGTTCGAGCGGTGGCATCTCGCCGCGCCAAAACTCTGCCACGTGCTTCTCGAAGAACGCGCTGCTCTCCGCGCGTAAAAGCTCGGTTGTGATCTGCGGAAAGAACTGGCCGGAGAAGAACTCTCCCGAGAACAAACTTGGCGTCTC
>JALZAD010000336.1 GCA_030948555.1 Verrucomicrobiota bacterium
ATCCGGACGTGAATGATGATCTCGCTCGGCTCGCCACGCGTTTCCGTCTGAAAACGAACACCTAGCCAGCCGTGCGATTCGTTGTGCTGCTTGAAGCTGCGCGCCGCGACCGTGTCGGCGAAGACAAAGAACGTCCGTTCGCTGCCGAACTTCGCGTCCAAACGCTCGACGAGCAGCTGGTATTCGTGGTCCAGCATGCGTCGCAAACGCGCGCGGCTTACATAGCGGTCGCCCGAGCCATAGATCGAATCGCTGAACGTCATGTCGTAAGCCGACATCGTCTTCGCCACCGTCCCGGCCGCGCCGCCGACATGGAAGAATCGCCGCGCCACTTCCTGACCCGCGCCGATCTCCGCGAACGTTCCGTACTTCGCCGTGTCGAGATTGATCTGGAACGCCTTCCGGTTCGTCCCCACATCCATCTCGGCGTTCATGCGAAGCAAGATGCGAGGCTGCGCCGCGTTCTCAACCCGGTTTCGCCTCTTCCAGTTCCGGTAACTCGATCGTGAGCGGCTCTTCCGGAACTTGCTCCGGAATCTCGAGCCCGAAGCGCGTCGCGATGTCCGGCGCATAACGCTGCAGATCTCGCTGAAGGCGCAGCAGCGCGAGATCCTTCGATTTCGCCTCGATCATGACATCGAACTCCAAGCCCTCGAGCAGCCGCATGAAGCTGATGAATTCAAACGGCTGACAAAAATCCGCGTGCCCGGTCCACACGGGCGGCTGCAGCACGAGCTTCTTCTTGCGGCTCCCGCGCACCTTCCGCTTCAGCTCGCGCAGTTCGGTGCGCGGAGAGGAGAAATGGATCTTTGGCCGCACGCCCTTTGGCCAGGTGCGTAGGAAACGCTCAACCGTGTCGCGCAACTTCAACTGCTCCGGGTTGTAGCACCAGAAATGTTGATGATCGAAAACCAGCGGCACGCCCGTTCGCTCGTGAATCTTCAACACGTCGGCCGCGCTGTAGCGCAGGTCATCATTCTCCAGCACGAGCCGCCGCCGAATCGCCGGCGAGAGCAGCTTGTAAGTCTCTACCCAGCGTGCGCAGCCGCTGTCGCGGTCGTCATAGGTGCCGCCGGCATGCACCACGAGGACGGCTTCCCGCCCGAGCTCCATCAGGTCGAGCATCTGCGCCTGCGCCGTCAGGTCAGCGACGCTCTTCTGCACCAGGATCGGATCCGGGCTGTTCAGGACGATGAACTGCGACGGATGAAACGACAGCCGCAGGTCTAACGACTTCGCGCGTTTGCCTAACGAACGGAGTTCATCCGCGCATTCCTCGATCATGCCATGGAACTGCGGCATGTCCGGATGCGTGACGTAGGGCGCGATGTCCGACGACATCCGGTACATGCGGATGTCGCTAGCTTCGAGATAATCGAAGATCTTGCCGAGGTAGCGCAGCGAAACGCGCAGATGCGGCGATTGCTGCCAGCGCCGCGTGTCGTTGCTCTTCAGTCCCGGCGTGCCGAGGACCTTGACCGGAAAGCCGAGCTTCAGCGCGTCGACGCGCCTAACGAGACTTTTTCTTGAGCGCGTCTGGCTTGTGCGCCGCGACGCCGCCCGATTTGGTGCTTTGGACAAGGTATTCCGGGTTCGCTTTCGACGCGGCGACGGCGTGCGTTTTGATCTTCGTCTTCGCGGTCAACTTCTTCTTCACTACGCCGCTCGTCTTCCCCTGCGACGTCTGCCATTCGACCTGATCCCCAGGTTTAAGTGTCTTGCTCACGGAGACACTTCGCATGCGCGTGCGGCGCAGATGCCTTGCGCTAAAGGTGGACGCGTTCGGCGCTATTCGCCGGAATCCAGCCGCGGAGATCGTTCGGCAACGCGGCGTAGCTCCAATCCCCGCGCGTGCTCAGAATCTTGACCTCACTCCCCGCCGGCAAGACCAGGACAGTGCCCGAGCTGTCCGCCGTCGCGAGACGCGCTTCGATTTTCGGCGCGGTGATAATCGCGAGCGAGCGTCCGTCCGCGCCCGTCTCGAGTGCGTAGAGCGCGTAAACTGCGGCAGCGAAGACGAGTAGCGCAACGACGCTCGCTGCAATCGGCAAACC
>JALZAD010000349.1 GCA_030948555.1 Verrucomicrobiota bacterium
GGTTTCGATGTGGGGCGGCGACGCCGGCGCGCGTTTGCCTAACGAGAGCTTCTTCCGCGCGGCGGCGATCAGTTGCTCGCGGGGGACCACTTCATCGATAAGTCCGATGCGCAACGCGTCGTCGGCGGTATGCAGCTTGCCTTTCAGGATCACTTCCGATGCTGCTTCCAGGCCGATCATGCGTGGCAGGCGCGTCGCGCCACCCCATGCCGGCACGAGGCCGAGGGTCGTCTCCGGAAGGCCGATCCGCGTCGCCAGATCGTTCGAAGCAACCCGGTAATCGCAGGCGAGCGTGACCTCGTAACCACCACCCGCGCATGCGCCGTGAATCGCCGCGACCGTCGGCACTTTGAGCGCGGCGAGTCGATTGAAGACCTTCTGCCCACCGGCAATGAAGGCGCGCAGTTCTCCGCTTCGCGCCTGGCGCAAAAGTGTCTGCAAATCCGCGCCCGCGATGAAGATCGACTTCTTCGCTGAGGTCACGATCACGCCTTTGATCGAGCGGTCGTTCTCGATCGCATCGAGCTGCTCGCGCAACGCGTTCATCGCCGACGCGTCGAAAATATTCGCGCCGGAATTCGGGCGATCGAAGCTCAGGATGCAGATGCCGTCGTCCGCCATTTCACGGCGGATCATCGGCGCAGTCTCGGTCGCGGTCATCGGTTCACATTGGCGAGATTCAATCAGATTCCAAGTGAGAGAAAGGCGCACGCCTCGGCAGCCTGACGGCACTCGCGCAAGGCTGTCATCCTGAGGCTGGCGAAGCGCGCCGAAGGATCTCACGCACGGTCCTTGGATGATCTGGGCCATTCGTTAATAAGAGCCCCCTTTGAGAGGTCCCTCGCCGTCTGCGCTGGCTCGGGATGACAGATTAGAACGCGCGAGGTTCTGCAGATTGCGCCTCTTGAAGGCGAGTGATAGAACTCCGATGCTGCCGCGCGCGCGGCGCACGCCGAGGCGTTCACGATGGTCGGCCGACTCTTACAACCCGAAATCCAAAACCTGATCGACGCGCGGAATTTCGGCGCGTTGCGCGAGCTGTTTTCGGATTGGCCGCCGGCCGACGTCGCGGAGGTCATCCTCGATATGCCGGAGGCCGAGCAGGTCATTATTTTCCGTGTTCTGCCGCACGAACTGGCCGCGGACGTCTTCGAATACCTCGATGCGGATGCGCAGCAGGAATTGCTGAAGGCGATGGCGCAGGAGCAAGTCGTTGGAATTCTAAACGAGATGGCGCCGGACGACCGGACGGCGTTGCTCGAAGAGATGCCGAGCGCGGCGGCGCGGCAATTGATCCAAGTCCTCACGCCCGACGAACGCCGCATCGCGACGGCCTTGCTCGGCTATCCCGAAGGCAGCGTGGGCCGATTGATGACGCCGGACTTCATCGCGGTGCATGAAGATTGGGCGGTGAAGGAAGTGCTCGATTACGTGCGCGAGCACGGCCAGGACTCGGAGACGCTGAACGTCATCTACGTGGTCGATGAACGCGGTAAGTTGATCGACGACCTGCGCATCCGCGAGTTCCTGCTCAAGCCGCTCGAGGCCAAAGTTTCGGAAATACGCGATCAGGTTTTCGTCGCACTCAATGTCACGGACTCGCAGGAGAACGCGCTCAATATCTTTCGCCGCTACGATCGCACCGCGCTGCCGGTGGTGGATTCAACCGGCGTGCTCGTCGGCATCGTCACGACCGACGACATGCTCGACGTCGCCGAAGAAGAAGCGACTGAAGACATCCAGAAATTCGGCGGCATGGAAGCCCTCGATGAGCCGTACATGCGCATCCCGCTCTGGAAGATGGTGCGAAAACGCGCCGGCTGGCTGGTCATTTTGTTCCTCGGCGAAATGCTGACCGCGACCGCGATGTCGAGTTACCAGGATGAAATCGCCAAGGCGGTCGTGCTGGCGTTGTTCCTTCCGCTCATCATTTCAAGCGGCGGCAATTCCGGCTCGCAGGCCTCGACGTTGATCATCCGCGCGATGGCGCTCGGCGAAGTGACGCTGAAAGATTGGTGGCGCGTGATGAGCCGCGAGATTCAGACCGGCCTCTCGTTAGGCGCGATCCTGGGCACGATCGGCGCCATGCGCGTCGCGCTTTGGTCGGTCGTCGGCGAACGCTACTTCCATCGCGAGATCTATGGCGCGCATTGGCCCCTCGTCGCGATGACGGTGGGAATTTCGCTCATCGGAGTTGTGCTTTGGGGTTCGCTCTCCGGCTCAATGCTGCCTTTCATCCTCCGTCGCGTCGGTGCTGATCCGGCGACATCCTCCGCGCCGTTTGTCGCGACGCTGGTCGACGTGACGGGATTGATTATCTACTTCAGTATCGCGCTCGTGATCATGCACGGTGCGATGTTGTAGCGCGCGCGACGGGGTGTCATCCCGAGGCAGCAAAGACGCCGAGGGACCTCGCGCAGGCTGTTTGGCGTACGAGCGATCGAGCACGATCAAAGCACCCTGTGCGAGGTCCTTCGCCGGCTCCGCGGCTCAGGATGACGCGGCGTGGAGCACGTTTGTGCAATCGCCGCCAGCGCGCAGCTGCTTCGCCATTCCTACGAAAGGCGCGGAC
>JALZAD010000378.1 GCA_030948555.1 Verrucomicrobiota bacterium
GGTTGATGTTACCGAGCATGAAGCACGAGTAGCCGAGCAGGAGAAACCCGGAGCCGATGAGTAGCTTGTTGCTCACCTTCCCCACGATCCGGCCGACGATGATCGTCATGACGAGCGCGCCGATGCCGCGCGGACTCATCGCAATGCCGGCATCGAGCGCGGTGTAGTGCAGCAGGTTTTGCATGAACAACGGCAGGATCGCGGTCGTGCCGTAAAGCAGTCCGCCTAACAAGAGGATCATCGCCGCGCCGACGGCGAAGTTGCGGTTCTTCAAAACGCGCAGATCGACAATCGGGAACTCCGCTGTGAGCTCGCGCACGATGAGCGCGACGAACGAACCGGCGGAAATCACGGCGCACCAGACGATCGGTGGTGAGCTGAACCAGTCGAGCTCCTGGCCCTTGTCGAGCATGTATTGCAAGGTCGCGAGCCAGACGCTGAGCAGGCCGAAGCCGATGTAGTCGATGTTCGCAGCCGAGATGCGTTTCAGGTAGGGCGGATCTTCAACCACTGCGTTCACCATCAGCACAGCCATCGTGCCGATGGGCAGGTTGATGTAGAAGATCCAGCGCCACGAATAATTGTCCGTGATCCAGCCGCCGAGTGTCGGCCCGAGGATCGGCGCGACCACCACACCCATGGCGAAAACAGCCATCGCAGCGCCGCGTTTCTGTGGAGGAAAACTCTCGAGCAGCACGGCCTGCGAGATGGGCTGTAACGCGCCGCCGCCCGCGCCTTGCAGCACGCGAGCGACGATCAAAAAACCAAGGCTGCTCGCGATTCCACACAACGCGGACGCGAGCGTGAAGATGATGATGCAGCTGATGAGGAAGCGCTTTCGCCCGATCAATTGCCCGAGCCAGTTGGTTGCCGGAAGAATGATTGCGTTCGCCACCAGATAGCTGGTCAGGACCCACGTCGCTTCGTCCGTGGAAGCGGAGAGATTCCCGGCGATGTGCGGCAGCGACACGTTCGCGACCGAGGTGTCGAGCACCTCCATAAAGGTCGCGAGCATGACCGCGACCGCGATCAGCCATGGATTCGCGCTCGGTCTCCACTCGTTAGGCGGAGCCGGCGCTGGCGCGTCCTTCGCCATCGCTTACCGCTGCTCGAGCTGGTTCCGCCCGATCCACAAGGCCGCGCCGATCATCACGACCAGCGCCGCCGCGAGGAACGCGATTGCCGCGATCGTCAAAGCCACGCCGAGGCCGGCACTCACCTTCACATCCGGCACCGCCGACATGCCCGGGCCGAGCACGCGTTTCACATCCGGTTGTTCGTCGAAGACGATCTTCACCGGCACGCGCTGCACGACCTTGACGTAGTTGCCGGTCGCGTTTTCCGGCGGCAACAGGCTGAAGCGCGAGCCGCTTCCGGCCTGAATGCTGTCGACGTGGCCGCGCAGTTCGCGATCCGGATACGCATCCACGTGGATCATCACGGGTTGGCCGGGACGCACATCGTGCAATTGCGTTTCCTTGAAGTTCGCCGTCACCCAACGCTCCGGTGTAACGAGCGCGAGCAAGTTCTGCCCAACCTGCACATACGAGCCGGGCTCGATCGCTTTCGACGTAACCCGACCGTCTTCTGGCGCGGCCATCTTCGCGTAAGACGACTGCAACTCGGCTTCGCGCGCGGTCGCTTCTGCCTCCGCCACCGCCGCCTTCGCGGCATCAACCTGGACGTGCGCGGCCTCAGCAGATTTCTCCGCTTCTTTCAGATACGCGGCCGCGGCATCGATCTGCTTTTGCCGCGACTCGAGCGTCGCCTGGGAAGATTGCGTGTCGGTCTGAGAGTGCTCGAAGTCCTGCTTCGAAATCGCACCGGTCTCAACGAGATGCTGATTCCGGGCAAGGTCGTCACGCGTCTTCTTGAAATCCGCCGCCGCGCCCTTCGCGGTTGCGCCCGCCGATTCAAACGCCGCGTGCACCGTTCCCAAATGCGCATCGGCCTGCTCCGCGCCGGCCTCCGCATTGCGCTGTTTCGCCTGCGCCGCGTCCACCGCGGCTCTGCGTTGCGCGAGCACCGCCTCCGCGTCGGCCGGATCGATGTCGAGCAGCGGTTCGCCTTCCTTCACCTCCTGGTTGTCGCTCACGTGCACCTCGGCCACGCGGCCCGCGATCTTCGGCGCGATCGCGATAATGTGCGCATCGATGAACGCATCGTCGGTCGACTCATGGGTGAAGGCGTGGAAGACGGAGATCGCGCCATACACAATGCCCACGAGCACGAGCAGCGTCGCAGCGATCACCACGGCGGGCCGCCGGAACAGCGACGTCTTCGTCGTGGCAGCGCCCGGCCGAGCCGATGCCGCACGCTGATCCCGCACTTCATTTTCTTCGCGCCGGCGATTCGTCGCCACGCGCGGTTGTTCTTCAATTTCCAAAGCTTTCATTTCCTTCCCTTGGTTTTTTCCCTTTCGCGCGCCGTGAAACCGGCCGCGCAAAACTCGATCATTCTGGCCAGGGTCCTCTCGACATCATTGACGCGGCAGCGCCGATGCGAAGAGGCCTCGAGCACGTGTGAATTCGTGATGGTGTGGAGGAACACGCCATGCGCGAAATGAAGACGCCAGTGGACTTCGTCACTCGGGAGATACGGCAGCGCGCGGCGAACGGCCGCGTGGAATCGTCGATTCTTCTCCGCGAATTCCTCCTGCACGAGCGGCTGCAGGAACGCGCCGGGCTCGGCGAGACATTGCGCGATCAGGCGAACGAACGAACGGCCACCTTTGGCTCCGCGCGCGACTAATTCAGTCGGCGGACGGAACAACGCCTCGAGAATTTTCTCGATCGCAACTGGCTTGCCGCCCGCTTCCGTTTCGAAGCCATCGAGCAGGACGAGCCGCTCGGCATTGAGCGGCTTCATGCGGCGCCGGAGAACGGCAATGATAAGCGCGTCCTTCGAGGCGAAGTGATAGTTCACTGCGCCGAGGTTCGCCTGCGCCTCGCCGGTGATCGCGCGCAAGGACGTGGCCTTGAAGCCGTGCGAGGCGAAGAGCCGCTCGGCTGCATCGAGCACCGCTACCTTTGTTTCGCCGAGCTTTTCCGTCTCACCTTTCACCGAGCAAAGTAATTCATACGTTTGTATGAATCAACTCACAAACCGTCGTGTCTCGAGCGCAGTGCAGCGGAGTCGGGAGAGCGCGCGGCGGTACTCAACACGATCCCAGAGCGATCCGTCGACTTTGGTCGAACCCGCTCACCGGCGCGAGGCGGCGAACACCGTCTACGTGGCCATCGCTCGCCCCGACCGATGACGAGTTGCTGCTCGCGTTTCCGTCGGGCTCTCCGTATCACTCAGCCAAGCTAATCCTGATGAACACACCCACCATTTCCCGGCGCCGTTTCGCTCACCTGCTCGGAGTTGGCGCTGCCGTCGCTGCAACTCGCCCTGTCTTGAGCTTCGCCAAGCCACCTGTCACTTCTCCGGCGAGCGGGCTGGTCCGCTTGAGCTCAAACGAAAACCCCTACGGCCCATCGAAAGCAGCGTTGCAAGCGATGACCGATTCGTTTGGCGCCGCCTGGCGTTATCCCGACGAACTCAACGACGTCCTCATCTCCGCGCTCGCGAAACTCAACGGCGTCGCGCACGACCAGATTCTCCTCGGCGACGGGTCGAGCGAAGTCCTGGAACTCTGCGCGGTCGCATTCACCGGGCGCGACCATCGTCCGTTGATCGCAGCCGATCCGACCTTCGAAGCGCTCGGGAAACTCGCGGCCGCGAAAGGCGCGGAGATTGTGAAGGTGCCGCTCACCTCAACCTTCGCGCACGACCTCGGAGCAATGAGCAGCGCGGCGGCGAAAGGCGGGCTGGTTTACATCTGCAATCCGAACAATCCGACGGCCAGCATTACGCCGAAGGATGAGCTGCGCGAGTTCATTCAAAGCGTGCCGGCCGACACGATGATCCTGGTCGACGAGGCTTACTTCCATTTCGCCGATAGCCCCGAATACGAGAGCGTGATTCCGATGATCAACGATCATCCGAACCTGATCGTCGCGCGCACTTTCTCGAAGATCTACGGCATGGCTGGACTGCGCTGCGGCTACTGCATCGCGCAGAAGGAAGTGATCACGCGGATGCAGGCGCACCAGTCGTGGGACAGCGTCAACGTCATGGCGCTGGCTGCGGCGATCGAGAGCTTGAAGGACGAAGCGCAGGTTACGAACGGCCGCCGCTTGAACAGCGAAGTGAAGGCCTACACGCTGAAGGAACTCGACTCGTTAGGCTACGCGTCGATTCCGTCGCAGGCCAACTTCATCATGTTCGATGCGAAGAAGCCGGTCGTGCCGCTGATTGCCGCGATGAAGGAGCGCAAGGTGCAGGTGGGCCGGTTGTTCCCTGCCCTGCCGAATCACATGCGGGTCACGATCGGCAAACGCGACGAGATGCAGGCCTTTGTCTCCGCCTTCCGCGAGGTGATGGCGGCCTGACCAGGTTAGCTCGCCCGAAGAACTTCGAGGACTTTCATCGCGGCGTTGTGTCCGGGAATGCCGCTGACCGCGCCGCCGCGGTGCGCGCTGGAGCCGCAGATGAAAACGTTCGGCCACTCGGTCTCCACGCCCCACG
>JALZAD010000010.1 GCA_030948555.1 Verrucomicrobiota bacterium
TGAGGCGAAGATTGGCCACCAGGCTGCGCTGCGCCTGTGTCTGGAACTGCCGCACTTCCCATTCTTCGCGGCCGAAGGCGTGGATCATCCGCACGCTGCTCAAGCCTTCCTGCGCCTGCGCGAGCAACGCGCTTTCCTGCTCGTGGATGTAGGTGGACTGGCTGCGGATTCGTTGTGCGAAGAAGTAGATCGCGATCACGATCAACGGCACCACGCCTAACGAGAGCAAGGTTAGCTGCCAGTCGATCTGCACCATGATCACAAACGTGCCGACAAGCGTCAGGCCGGAGCTGAAGATGTTTGTGAAACCCTGGTTGTAGATGGTTTGGATCGACTGCGAATCGTAGGCCACGCGGAAGCTGGAATCACTCGAGCGACGTGCGTCGTGATAGCGCAGGGAGAGCGATTGCAGATAGGCGTAAAGGTCGGTCCGGAGTTTGAGCAGCGCCTGCAGGCCGACTTTGACGAAGAGGTAATTTCCCGCGACGTGCGCTAGTCCCCAGAGAAGCTGGATTGCAACCAGCGCACCACACAAAACCAGCACCGCGCGGCGAGTCGGCATGGCTGCGAGACGGGATGCCCAACCGCTCGTTAGGCCATGGCCCGGCAGCACGTAATCGACGATGAATTTGAACGGCCACGGCTTGAGCAAATTCAGCCCGATCTCGCAAAGGGAGAGGGCGAGACCAAGCAATGTCTGCGGCAGAAACGGGCGGTAGTACTGGAGGACGCGCCGGTAAATTGACATCGAGGATTTCGGATTGCGGAATCTGGAATTCGGATTGAACTACAGCGCGCCTCGCCGGCTCAGGCTAAATCCGACATCGAAAAACCGAAACCGCAAATCGCGCATGCATCATCTCCTCGAAGTCTGGTTCGGCTGGGTTCAACACTGGGGCTACTGGGGCATCCTCATTTTGATGGCGATGGAGAGCTCGATCTTTCCGGTGCCGAGCGAAGTTGTGATTCCGCCGGCGGCGTTCCTTGCCGCGCAGGGGCATCTTGATTTCACCTTGGTGATCGTCGCCGGAACGGCCGGCTCATACATCGGTGCGGCGATCACGTATTGGGTTTCACGCGCCGTCGGGCGGCCGTTGATGATGCGCTACGGCCGCTACTTCTTGCTCGGGCCTGAGAAGCTCGAGCGGGCGGAAGTTTGGCTCGCGCGCTACGAAGCAGGTGGAGTTTTCTTCGCGCGCCTGCTGCCCGTCATTCGGCATCTCATCTCGATCCCAGCCGGAATCATGCGGATGAACTTCGGTGTCTTTAGCGCCGTGACGCTGATCGGTTCCGCGCTTTGGTGCTACATCCTTGGCTATCTCGGGCGGAAAGCGTTCCAGATTCGACCCGACCTGATCTCGAATCCGGACGCGATGGTGGCGTTCATCAAGTCGCAGTCGATCTCGATCGTGCTCCTCGTCGTCCTCTTCGCTGCGCTTTACTTCGTGGTCATGCGGCTGACTGCGCGACGCACCGCGTAACGCACTGTCACGTCGCTGACATAAGTGTCGTGCAAACGGCGGGCATCGATCCGCGTGCCCGAGTTCGTTCAACAAATTTGCCTCGCGATCGACTCAATTTGAACGCTGGCATCGCGTCTGCTTTCTACAACGGCACCGCTATGAAGAAGACCAACCAAATCCTGAAGGCTCCGCAGACACTTTCACTCGGCGATCTCATCCTCGCCGTCAGCTCATGCACGAAGAGCACGAAGGAAACCGTCGCCGCAGTGGCTGATCTTCTCGGCAGCGGTCAGGTGCGCATCGAGAGCAACGGGCGCCTCACTCGCGCTCAGGTCTGCTAGGTCCGCTTCCGGAACAATCTTCAACTTTCGAACGCCGTCGGGCCATCGCGCTCGGCGGCGTTTTCTTTTCCACAAAACGCTTTCGCGGCTTCGTGCCGTTCCTATCTTCCGCGGGTGATTGACCGTTACTCCCGCGCCGAGATGCGCGCACTCTGGTCGGAGCAGCGCAAATTTGAGATCTGGCTCGAGATCGAAACTCTGGCCGCGGAAGCGATGGCCGGACTGGGCCAGATTCCCAAAGAGGACGCAGCGGAAATACGGGCGAAGGCGCGTTTTTCCGTCTCCGAGATCGCGGAGATCGAGAAGCGGACCAACCACGACGTCATCGCGTTCCTTGAGAACGTCGCCGCGTCCGTCGGTCCGGCCGCGCGTTGGATGCACCAGGGTCTCACCTCGTCGGACGTTCTCGATACCACGCTCGCCGTTCAGCTCACCGAGGCGACGCGCCTTCTCGCGGCTGATCTAAAGCTGTTGCGCGAAGTCATCGCCGACCAGGCGCGGCGTTACAAAATGACGCCGATGATCGGCCGGAGCCACGGCATTCACGCGGAGCCGATCACTTTCGGGCTGAAGCTGGCGCTCATGTTCGACGAATTTGGCCGGGCCGAAGAACGGCTCGCGCAGACCGGCGAGCGAATTCGTGTCGGAAAGTTGAGCGGCGCGGTCGGCACGCATGCGCACCTCGATCCTGCGGTGGAGCGCGCAGTTTGCGAGAAGCTCGGGTTGAAAGCAGCAACGCTCTCGACGCAGATCATTCAACGCGATCGGCACGCGGAGTTCGTCACGACGCTGGCTCTGATCGCTTCGAGCATCGACCGCTGGGCCACGGAGTTTCGCCATCTTCAACGGACGGAAGTTCTCGAGGTGGAAGAATTTTTCAGCGAAGGCCAGAAGGGCAGCTCCGCCATGCCGCACAAGCGCAACCCGATCACCGGCGAGCGGCTGAGCGGTCTCGCGCGCGTCATCCGCGGGCACGCCGTGACGGCGCTGGAGAACGTAGCGCTCTGGCACGAGCGCGACATCAGCCATTCCAGCGCGGAGCGAATCATCCTGCCCGACGGCTGCGTTCTCCTCGATTACATGCTGACGAAACTGCGTGAGCTCGTCGCTGGGCTGCAGGTTTACCCGGAGCACATGAAGACCAACCTGGAAAGAACGAAGGGCCTCTACTTCAGCCAGTCGATCCTCCTCGCGTTGACCAGCGCGGGCGCGGAACGCAAGACCGCTTACGAAGCCGTGCAGCGCGCGGCGATGCGGACATGGAAGGGCGAGGGGACTTT
>JALZAD010000022.1 GCA_030948555.1 Verrucomicrobiota bacterium
GAAGTCGCCACCGAGGGCACGGACATGGACCAGCCGTGTCCCGCTGTTCGCCGGAAAGACAGCCATGGTCGAAAAGCGGACCTCGCGCGCCTGCGGCGTGCCTAACGAGTGCAGGAAGTTTTCTTCCTCCGGCGTAAACGCGCGAGTGCTTTCGACGATGAGATCGGCGCCAATCAGCGTTCGCGCCTGGTCGTCGATCGCGCGCGACAGGCTGTGCCGGAACGAGCCGATGCCGACGAGCGCGGCAATGCCGAGCGTGATCGAAATTGAAAAGACGAGCAACCGCCGCCGACTCGAACGGCTGTCGCGCCACGCCATCTTCCAGATGAAGGAAGGATGCATCAGACCGCCTCGCCGTTGCGCAACCGGATCGTCCGCTCGGTCAGCTTCGCGACGTCAGGATCGTGCGTGACGAGGACGAGCGCGGTGCCCGCGTCGCGATTCAGCTCGAACATGATGTCGATGATTCCGCCGCTCGTTTCCGCGTCGAGATTGCCGGTCGGCTCGTCGGCGAAAAGGATTTTCGGCCGGTTGATGAAGGCACGCGCCAGCGCGACGCGCTGTTGCTCTCCGCCGGAAAGTTGGGTCGGGTAATGATCGACCCGCGCGCCCAAACCAACTCGCCCTAACAAGTCCAAACCGAGCGAACGCGCACTCCGGTCGCCACGCAGTTCCAGCGGCACCGTGACGTTCTCGAGCGCCGTCAGCGTGGGGATGAGCTGGAAGTTTTGAAAGACGAAGCCGACGTGCTCATTGCGCGCCCGCGCTCGCTGATCTTCGTCCATGTCAGCGAGCGGCTCGCCGTTCAAGAGCACCGAACCCGAGCTTGGACGATCGAGCCCGGCGCACAATCCGAGCAGCGTCGTCTTCCCGCTACCGCTTGGCCCGAGGATCGAGCAGGTCGCACCTTGCGGCAGGCTGAAGGAGATTTCTTTCAGCACGGTCAATGCGCCCGCGCCCGTCCGGTAGGTCTTGGTCAGACGCTGGACGTCGAGAATCGGGATGGCGCTCATTGACGGTGCGGACGGGTGCGGCTTGCTTACGCGACAACTATTCGCTGCGCATGGGGAAATTGATGCTTCGGGTTGGGTTCGCGCTTCTTTGCCTGGGAGGAATTGTGTCCGCGCAGCCGCCTGCCCCGGCCGCGGCGACGAAGTCGATCGTCTTTCTTGGCGACAGCCTGAGCGCCGGCCTCGGCGTCAAGCCTAACGAGTCGTTTCCCGCGCTTGTGGCCGACAAAATCCGCGCGGCCGGTTTGCCCTATCAGGTCGAAAACGCCGGGTTGAGCGGCGACACGACCGCTGGCGGATTACGGCGAATCGACTGGCTGCTGCAGAAGAAGATCGATGTGCTCGTGATTGAGCTCGGCGGCAACGATGGCTTGCGCGGCCTGCCGGTCAGCGCGGTGAAGGCCAACATCCAGGCCATCATCGACAAGGCCAAAGCGAAGAACGCGGAGGTGAAGATCGTCATCGCGGGGATGCAAATTCCGCCGAATCTCGGGGCCGATTACGCCGCGCAATTCCAGCGCGTCTATGGCGAGCTCGCGCAGGCGAACGGGGCCGCGCTGATTCCGTTCCTGCTGGAAGGCGTCGGCGGACTTCGTGATCTGAACCAGGCGGATATGATCCATCCGAACGCGAGCGGGCATCGCATCGTTGCAGACGTTGTTTGGCGGGCGCTCGAGCCGATCCTGCGGCAAGGTTAGGCTGACGCATGGATCTGACTGGCTGCACTGCGCTGATTACGGGCGCTTCCTCGGGCATCGGGCGAGAATTCGCTCGGCAACTTGCCGGCCGCGCCGGTGCGATCGTTCTGGTCGCGCGACGACGGGAACGACTCGAGGAACTGCGCGACGAGCTGACCGCGCGCGACCCGAATCTTAACGTGCACATTCACGCGGCCGACCTAAGCGATCGCGGCGCGACCGAGCAGCTCGTTGATGAGCTCCGGAGAAAGCAGATCGCGATCGATCTGCTGATCAACAACGCCGGCGTCGGAGATCACGGCCGCTTCGCGACCATTGATAGCGAGCGCCTAAACGCAATGCTGGACGTAAACATCGCCGCGTTAACCAACCTGACCCGCGCGTTTGTCGGCGAGATGGTCGCAAGAAAACGCGGTGCGGTCCTGAACGTCAGCTCGTGCGCGAGCTTCCTTCCCTTGCCGAGGATGGCGGTCTACGCCGCGACCAAAGCTTACGTGACCAGCTTCTCGGAAGCGTTGCACGCGGAGGTTTACCGCAGCGGCGTCAGCGTGAGCGCGCTTTGTCCCGGCCCGGTGCACACCGAGTTCAACGACCTCGCGCAACGGCCAAACGAACGCGGCGAACACGCGCCCGAGTTCACCTACGTCTCTGCCGAAGAGGTGGCGCGAGTCGGGCTGGAAGGAATCGAGCGGAACAAAGCCGTTGTTGTTCCCGGCGTGGCGATGAAGGTCGCAATGCTGCTCATCCGGCTAACGCCCCAACCGATTCTGCGACTCGCCTTGCGCGGTGCGTGAAGCGCGGGCTTCGCGCGATTTCCGATGCACAGGCCGCCACCGCTTTAGGGCGGCGGCGGCACTGGCTTTCGGACCTGACCTGACCTTTACCTCCGGGAAAAGCCTCCCGGCACTCATCCTCTATTACGAAGAGGAGCGGCGGAAGTTCGCGCGAAGTAGCGAAATTTTTTAGTACTTCACCGAGCAGCCGTACGGCTTCGTGTTTGCGGTCGAGACGGGCTTGCCGCCAAGCGATTCGTCGAGCGCCACTTTCACGTAGTTCGTTGCGCTGCCGATGTCCGCCGGGTTCGCAGTCGGCTTATTATCGATCGCGCCTCCGTACACGATCTTGCCATCGGGATTGATGATGAACATGTGGGGCGTGTTCTTCGCGCCGTAGGCCTGACCGGTTTTGCCGTCGACATCGAGGAGCAGCGCAGTCGATTGCATCTTCCACTCGCCGATTTTGGCCTTGGCCGCTTCGGGCGTGAGGTTGCCTTCCTTGCCTTGAGCGGACGAGTCGATCGACAGCCAGGTCACGCCTTTGCCGGTGTACTCCGCCTGGAGCTTTTGCATGTTGCCGCTGCCGTAATGCTTTTTCACAAACGGGCACTCGGGATTGAACCACTCGAGCACGACCCACTTACCTTTGAGATCGCCTAACGAGTGCTTCTGACCCTTGCTGTCAGTCAAAGAGAAGTCGGGCGCGGCGCTGCCGACCTTGGGTGATTCGGCCGCCAGAACGGCGCTGCCG
>JALZAD010000023.1 GCA_030948555.1 Verrucomicrobiota bacterium
CAGTGGTCGCGCTGCTTTCGGAATTTCTCGTCGGCACGATCGAAGATGTGCGGACGTCAGTCGGCATCACGGAAGTTCTTGTCGGCGTCATCGTGGTCGCGATCGTGGGCAACGCGGCCGAGCACTCGACCGCCGTGGTCATGGCGATGAAGAACAAGATGGACCTGAGCGTCGGCATTGCGATCGGCTCGAGTCTGCAAATCGCGCTCTTCGTTGCGCCCATGCTTGTCTTTCTCTCCTACGCTTTCGGGCGGCCGATGGACCTGGAGTTTTCGCTCCCGGAAATCTTCGCGGTCGTCGCGTCGATCTACATCCTCTTCCAGATTTGCGGTGATGGTGAGACGAACTGGATCGAAGGCATCCAGCTCTTGTCCGTCTACGTCATTCTGGGCGTGCTTTTCTTCTACCTTCCCGAAGTGCGCCACGCCGTGCGCTGAAGGTGACGCTTACAAAGCGGCGAGACTCGCCTCGCGCCTAACGAGTCGATGCGCGACCGCGACGCCGGAGTTGAGCGCGCCTTCCATGTAGCCGACGAACTTGGGGCAGGCGTGCTCACCGGCGAAGTGCAGGCGGCCGATCCCCTCGCGCAATATCGGGCCCATGGTCGTGATCTGACCGGGCGCGGGAAATGAATACCCAGCCGCAGTCCACAACTCGTTAGGCCAATTCATGAACCGTCCGGTCACGAATTCCTTCGCGAAGCCGGGGAACGCGAGATCGAGCGCGGCGACATACGCGGCGTCGTTCTCTCGCGCATACGCCTGCCGCGCGCGCTCCGCGGCTGGCCCGCCCGAGAAGCTCGTGAGCACGGCACCGTCCGCGTCGTTCCCCTGATTGTTCGTGGCCTCCCAGGTGAGACTCGCGATGCCATCGGTGATCGCGTCGGGCGCGAGTCGCGCATCGCGCCAGAAGCGGCGCTTCACCTTCGCGAGATACTTCACGTTCTGACCCATCTGCGGGCGCAACTCGCGCGGCAGCCGGGGCGTGAACCGGATGTTGTGCCAGGTGCTCGGTGGGACCGCGAGCACGACATCATCGGCTTCAAGAAGTTCGCCCGCGGCCGTTCGCACGCTCGCTCTTCCCTCGCGCATCACGATCTCGCGCACAGGAACTCCGAGCCGGAGCCGGTGATCGCCGAGCGTGCGCGCGAGCTTCTGCGCGAGCTGCGCATTCCCGCCACGGCAGCGATACACTTCCGTCTCGATCCAATACCGCTCCACGCCGCCGCCTTTCACTTGCGTCAGGTTGCCGAGAAAACTTTGCTGCGATGTCGAAACGCCGTTGTTCGCAGTGAACTCGATGCTCAGCGCGCGTTTGCAGACATCGGAGACCGGCAAACCGTGAATCCATTGCGCCGTGGTGCGTCGGTCGAGCCGAAGCGCATCCGGTGTTTTCCATGGTTCATCCGCGTCGACGCCGCGGGCGGCTGCGTTCATCGTTCTGTAAGCGGCGTCGATGTCGTGGAAGAGCGATTTGGTCTCGTTAGGCGTAAGTCGCTTGCCGTCGAGCACCACCGGCGCGTGGAGGTTCTCGTCCTCGGTGACGTCATTGAACTCGAGTCCGAATTCTCGCGCGAACGCCATCCAGGTCGGGTGGTTGCTGCCGATGAGTTCACCTCCGCCTTCGACGAGCTTGCCCGGGATGATGTCCCGAAAGCTGAGCACGCGTCCGCCAATCCGCCTGCGGGCTTCCACGACGGTAACGTCGTAGCCGGCGCGCAGAAGCTCATGCGCACAGGCGAGCCCGGCGAAGCCGGCGCCGATCACAACGACCCGTCGGCCAAGACCGCGGCGAGTCGCGCTCTTTCCAAAAGCGCTGCTGCCGCTAACGAGCAATCCTGTCGCCCCAGCAAGCGCGACGCGCAGAAACTCGCGCCGCTCCATCACGCTCGGCGCCGCGCCGTAACGTCTCGTTAGGCGCGCGTAGAGCGAGGACGACATGCGGCGTTACTGCTTCTACTTTACGCGCACGCTGCCCCGCCGCCGTGACTCAGCGCGCCGTAGGATCCCAGACGATCGGCTTTTGCGGTTGGGTGCGTGCGGCCTCGTTCACCGGCGGCTGATGATGCAAACGACTTCTCGTTAGGCGCATCTCGGAGGGAGGCGTCTGCTTGCACTCCGTGCACCAATGCCGTTGATCACGCGCCAGCCGCTTACGACTACCGCAGTAATCGCACACAAAGACATCTGTTCGCTTCCGCTCCCGCGGCATCATCGCCATATGTTTTCCCTTCGCAGCTCCAGCGCTGTCTTCCGAGCACAACTCAATCTTCCGCTCGGGTCAAGGCCGAGACCGGATCGGTCGCAGCGCTTTCGCGCTGGTCCGCGCGGTGGCAGGTGCGTCGATGACCACTTAGCGGGTGCTATCAGGGCAGCACCGCAAACGGGATGGTCGGTCAGAGCACCGCGCTCAGAACGCGGCGGCGAAAGATGACGAGCGCTCCTGCGGCAACGGCGAGAAGCGACAGAGACGCTCCAGAGTCGTTCACAGCGGCGGGAGCGTTGGTCGAAGCGACATCGACGTTTCCCGGAGCAATGACGAGTGGGCTTGGTTCCCAAGGACCGCCAGGCGCAACGAAAGCGCCACCGCCTTGCCCACCCTGAATTCCGAACCGGTGCGAGCCGTTGCCATGACCGTGGCCGCGGCGGCCATGTCCCCGACCGTGCTGATTCGCGCGTCGATCTTCCGCATTAACGCGGTCGTTGTCGTCTCCGCGGTCTGGCTGTGGCGGCAACCAAGAGTCATCGAGCGCGAGCGCAAAGTCTTTGTTCCCGACCTGGTCCGCCACTGCCGTCGTGACTGCACCCATTCCGACAATCGTAAGCGCCGCCATGAACCCGAACCCAAACACCGCGATTAGTGCACCCTTCATTCCTCGTTCCTCCCGTTTGCAGAATATCGGAGGTGCCGAGACGGAAGGATGTGCGCGTTCTAGTTTTTCTTTTAACTACACTCCGATATGAAAAATCTTTGCCTCACGACCGTCTCTCATCGTACAAGCGATGTCCCATCTACGTGCGTTCATCAGCTTCAGACTCGCATCTCACACCCGCCTGGAAACGCGCTCTCGACCTCACCGTCGTGATCGTGACGCTGCCGCTTTGGGCGCCCGCCATGGTGGTGCTCGCGCTCTGGATCAAGCTCGTCTCGCCCGGGCCGGTGATCTACCGGCAGGAGCGCGTCGGTCGCGATGGCCGCAGCTTTATGCTCTTCAAATTCCGCAGCATGAGAGTCAATGCCGAGGCCTCATCGCACATTAGCCACGTCATCGAGTTGATTCGATCGAACGCGCCGATGATCAAACTCGATCATCATGGAGATTCGCGTCTGATTCCGCTCGGCCGCGCCATCCGGGCCTGTGGACTCGACGAGCTGCCGCAGATCATCAACATCCTCCGTGACGAAATGAGCCTGGTCGGCCCGCGCCCATGCACGCCATACGAATTCGCGCACTATCTTCCCTCGCAACTCGGACGCGTTCGCGTTGCGCCGGGCTTGACCGGCTACTGGCAGGTGAGCGGGAAAAACCGCACGACGTTCAGCGAGATGATCGAGATGGATCTGTTCTACACGCGCAACCTTTCCCTCAGGCTTGACCTTCAGATCCTCGGGCGAACGTTGCCGGTCATTCTCGGAGAATCGCTCCGCAAGTCTGCCAGACCGGGCGTGGCGAATGATCGTTCCCAAAGGGTCGTGCGACGCAGTCGCGCAGTCGTGAGTTCGACCGGCGCATAGCCGGTCGATCGTCTCAGATTCGCGGCGCAACTTACCCCGGTTTCCCTGTGCAGCACACGAGTTGCTATGCCTTCGGTGCAAATCGCTACGGGCGCACTTAGGAACCATGTCGTCGCACTCACTCAACCGCTTCGAAAGCGGGAACAACAATGCCGGTTACGACGCAACTGCCGCAACCGAACTCTGCGCCGGCGCCGAGTCTGTCCGCAGCGCCGTTCGCGAACGACGCCGCGCCCGCGTCATCCGCTTCATTGTGCTCGAGTCAATCGCGCTCATCCTGACCGTCGCGTCAGTTTGTGCCGGGCTTTCGGTTCGCTTCGCGGACGATTCGCTCACGCCCATTTTTCGCTTTCTGCCAGTGACCTGCGCAGTGCTCGCAGGCCTCC
>JALZAD010000033.1 GCA_030948555.1 Verrucomicrobiota bacterium
GCGGTTCGATTACGATTACGACGACGAGGAGATCGGCGAGATCGCCGAGCGCGTGACCAAACTCGCGAAGGAGGCGAAGCGCGTGCACGTCATTTTTAACAACAACAATCTCGACTACGCACCGCACGCCGCGCTCCGCACCCGCGCCGCGCTCGGGCAGATCGTGAACGCGCCGCCGCGCCAGCCGGAGTTGTTCGCGAAATGAGCGAAGCGGTCGCAGCGGGAGGTTGGTGGGCGCGTCGAAAAGCGTGGTGGATGTCGCACCATCATCGCCTCATGGCGATCGAGGATTCCGCGCATGCGATCGCGCTCGGCATGGCGATCGGGATCTTCTTCGGCTTCACCCCGCTGTGGAGCTTGAAGACGTTGCTCTCGATTGCGGTCGCGTGGCTCTTGAACAGCAATAAAATCGCGGCCGCGATCAGCGTCACGTTGCACGATGTGATCCTGCCGTTCATGCCCGCGATCTTCTGGTGGGAATACAAAGTTGGGTTCTACGTGCTCAATGGCCGGATGCCTGCGCGCATGCGTTTCGGTCACATTTCACTCCAGGAATTCCTCCATTGGAGAAGGTTTGTCAGTGTCATCTGGCCAACCTTCATCGGCTCCGTTCTCCTCGGCGTTCCGGTCGCGATCGCGAGCTACTTCGTGGTCAAAGCGCTCGTCCTGCGGACGCGCGCACGTCGCGCGGCGGCGAATTCAACGCCCACGTAGTCGCGGGTAAAAAACGCGCGTGCGGCGGCACGGCACTTGCATCAGGAAGGCGACAACCATTGGTCGGGCGCGCCATCGTGGCGGCCGGCCGCACTACCTGATTATGAAACCGTTCATCGCCATCCTCTCCAGCAGCCTTCTTCTCTGCTCCTGCGCCGACATGTATGTGGGCAACGCCCGCGTCGGCGCCAGCGGCACCGCCGGTAGCATCGATACGAAAGATTTCGCCTCAGCCGGCATCCGCATGACGACCTGCGGCGTCGCTGCGCATGATCCGCGCGCGATCTACATCCGCCCGTTCTGCATCGACAGCGCAACCGTCGTGGGCGACGTCGCTCATTCGGACGGCGAGATGCCGATCCGCAAAGCGCTCATCCCGGTTTCGTTTGCCACTACTTTGAAAGAGCAGCTCGAGAAGATCGCGCCGGCTCGTGTGCTGAAGGATGACGAAACGCCGCGCACCGGCTGGCTCGTTGAAGGTCAGTTCAATGTGGTCGACGGCGGCAGCCCGGTCGGTCGCTTCTTTCTCGGACACTTCGGAGTCGGCCGTTCTTTGATGGCTTTGCACGTCCGCGTGACAGACGTTGAGACCGGCACGCTCGCTTATGAATTCGATGTCTCAGGCGGCAGCGGGTTGCAGGGTAAGGCGGGAACAATCCGTGCGAGCGGTCTCGGCAAAGCCGCCGAGTTCGATCTCGTGAACGCGGCCGAGCGCATCTACCTCGCACTCGAGCCAAACGCGTTCCGCTACGGCGTGCGCGCGGACGTCGCTCTGCGGAACTAGCCGCAGTAACGGCGCGTGTCTTCACGCGACGGCGAGGGCGCAGAGGGAGTCTGCGCGTGAGGATACGCGCCGCTACAAGCCACGCTGCAACTTGCGGTCGATAGGCGCGCGCTTAAGATGGCGCCGCCCGTGAAAATCTACCGCCGCACTTTCGTTTCACTCGTCGCCCTCATGCTCGCATTTGCGAGCGCAGGGCAGACGCTCGCCGCGCCAGCGTTCATCATCGTCGATGCGAAAAGCGGCAAGGTCCTGCAGGAGTCGAACTCGCGACAGAAGCGGCAGATCGCGAGCCTGACCAAAGTCGCGACCGCGATGGTCGTGCTCGATTGGGCGGAGCACCAGAAAGGTGATCTCGGCCAAATCGCAACCGTGCCGCCGGAAGCGCTCACGGGTGTGACCGAGAACCTGGTCGGCCTGCAACCGGGCGATCAGATTTCGTTGCGCGACGCGCTCTACTCCGCGCTTGTGCAGTCGGATAACGTCGCTGCTTACACGCTGGCGGATCATGTCGGTCGCGCGATCCAGGGCGTCGTGCCCGCGGGCGCGAATGGGACGCCGGTCGGCACGTTTGTCGGCCAGATGAATGCGCTCGCGAAGTCGCTGAAGATGAGCCGCACGCTCTTCACAAATCCCGCGGGCCTCGATGCGGAAGTGAAGCCGTTGCCTTACTCGACGGCGGAAGACCTCGCCCGCCTCACTCGTTACGCCAATGCCAAGGCGGCGTTCCGTTTCTATGTCTCGCAGAAAGAGCGGCAGATTTCCTGGAAACGCGCGGGCGCGACCAAAGAGTACATGCTGAAGAACACGAACGAGCTTCTCGGCCAAAACGGCGTGGATGGGGTGAAGACGGGCCGGACCGCGCGCGCCGGAGATTGCCTGATTGTTTCCGCGCAACGTGAAGCGGAGGTGGTCGTGCAAGGTGAGAACCGCGCAACCGTTACGCCGCGGAACTTGATCATCGTCCTGCTCGGCAGTGCGAACCGTTTTCCGGAAGCGCAGCAACTTCTCGCCACGGGATGGCAGCTCTACGATCAATGGGCTGCGGCCGGGCGAATGGTGGATCCGAAGAAGGTTCTCTAGTCGATCGCACAGGATGAAGCGCCGCATCGGTGTCTTGACCAGCGGTGGCGATTGCCCCGGATTGAATGCGGTCCTGCGTGGCATTGCGCTCGCCGCGGAGAAGCTCGACTTCGAGTTGCTCGGCTTTCTGGACGGCTTTGAGGGACTTTTGCCCCCGGGTGACTTCCGCATCCTGGATCGACGCACAACGAGTGGCATCATGCCGCGCGGCGGGACGATCATCGGCACGACGAATCGCGGGCATTTCGTCGCGAAAGTTGGGGCAGGGGATCGGAAGGTGGTTGCGGCGGAGGTGATCGAAGACGCGCGGCGTGTCTTGAAAGAACACCGCGTGGAAGCGTTGATCATCGTCGGCGGCGATGGCTCGATGACGACCGCGCTTCAGTTGCAGGAAGCGGGCATCAATTGCATCGGCGTTCCGAAGACGATCGACAACGACCTGGAAGCAACCGCGATGACCTTCGGCTTCGACTCCGCGGTCGCGATGGTGACCGACGCGTGCGATCGCCTGCATACCACCGCGACAAGTCACAAGCGCGTCATGATCCTCGAAGTCATGGGACGGCACGCGGGCTGGATTGCGCTGCATGGCGGCGTAGCCGGCGGCGCGCACGTCATCCTCGTTCCGGAGATTCGCTTTCGATACGACAAGATTGTCGAGGCCATCCATGCCCGTGAAAAGCACGGCAGCATTTACTCGTTAGTCGTGGCCGCGGAAGGCGCCTGTCCCGCGGAGGGGCAACCGGTGCTGCATCATGTTGAAACGGGCGAGGACCGCTTCGGCGGAATCGGCGATGTCGTCGCGGCGGAAATCGCCGCGCGCACCGGGAAGGAAACTCGCTGCACCGTGCTCGGACATCTGCAGCGCGGCGGTGCGCCGACCACGCTCGATCGCATCCTCGGCACACGCTTCGGAGTGCACGCGGCGAAGATGGCGGCGGCCGGTCAGTTTGGCTACATGGTCAGCTACCAAAACTACCAGGTGCATCACGTGCCGATCGCCGATGCGGTCAATCGCCTGCGCCTCGTTTCGCCGGACAGCCAGCTCGTCCAAACCGCGCGCGACGTCGACATCTCCTTCGGCGATTAAGTTTGCTGCGTCTCGCTGCGGCGCGTAATTTCCGCGCTCCTTTTCTGCTCTTATGATCAACGTCCTCCGCAAAAATCAGAAGGCCCTTTGGATCGTCATCGGGATCCTTTGCATCCCGTTCGTCTTCTACTTCAGCAACTCGAAGGTCGGCGCGATGGGCCAGAATCAGCTCGGCACGATCTACAATCGCGCGGTGCCGATCGCGGAAGCGCAACGCAGCGCGCGCCTCTTCAATCTTGGCCGCGAGCTCGGCATGTTCACTTTCCTGCAGGACATGGTCGCCGGCGCGCAGACCGAGAACGACGCCTACGCGGAGTTCACCTGGAACCGTCTCGTCCTGCAGCACGAAGCGGAACGCCTCGGGATTCAGCCGAACTCCGGCGAAGTGGTGAAGTTGATCCAGGGTTTGCGCCCATTTCAGGGTCAGGCTGGCTTTGATCCGGCCAAGTACGACGACTTCACGAAGAACGTTCTGCCTTCCTTAGGCTTCAACGAATCGCAGCTCGAAGAACTCGCCTCGGACTCGATCATGTTGCAGCGGGTAAAGGACCTGATCGCGACCGGCGTGCAGATGCCGGAAGCGGAAACGAAGGAGCAGTACGAGCGCGCTTACGGAAAGCTGCACGTCTCGGTTGCGCGGCTGCGCGCGGATGAAATCGCGAAGGATGTCAACGTGAGCGACGACGACGTCGCAAAGTACTACGAAGCGCGGAAGGACAGCCTGAAGAGCGACGAGAAGCGGAAGGTCAGCTTCGTCAGCTTCGCGCTCGACGAAGAGCAGAAGAAACTGCAGGGCAAAGAGCGTTTCGAAATCCTGCAAAAGCTCGCGGACCGCGCGAACGACTTTAATCAAACGCTCGCCGATCACAGCGCCGACTTCGCCCAGGCGGCGGCGAAGTTCCAACTGCCGATCGAGACGACAGGCGAGTTTGCGCGCAGCGCGTCTGATCCGGCGCTGAAGGGAAACCAGCAGCTCGCGACGGCTGCGTTCCAGTTGAGTGCGCAGAATCCAACGAGCGAAGCGGTGCAGGTGGGCGACGGTTTCTACATTCTGCATCTCGACGGCATCGATGCAGCGAAGCCGCTCTCGCTCGAAGAAGCGCGGCCGAAGATTGTCGACTCGCTGAAGAAGGAGAAGAAGAACCAGCTGATCACGAGCAAGGCCGCGGAAGTGAAGCAGAAGATCACCGCGGCTTTAGCAAGCGGCACACCGGTCGACGCAGCGCTGGCCCAAGCGGGCGTTCCAGTCGAGAAGATCCCGCCGTTCGCGCTGACCGATCCCGCGACTCCACCGCCCGCGCCACCACCAGAGCCGGGCAAGGAAGCGCCACCTGCGCCGCCCGCACCTCCGGCCGATTTGCAGACGATCAAGAGCGCGGTTGTTGAACTGAATCCCGGCGAAGTAAGCGACGCGGTGCCGACCGAAAACGGCGGCAGCTTGATCGTGGTCGTGGAAAGTCGCGAGCCGCCGCCGCCGGAAATGGCGCAGCTCGGGAAGCAGATTTTCGAGAGCCGCTTTCTGCGCAGTCGTCAGGAGATCGCATTTTATCAATGGCTGCGCGAACGCCGCCGTGAAGCGGGTGCGCCGATGAACACGCCGACCGCAGCGGAAATTGGCGCGAGCTAATCTCGTGTCCGAGTTGGACGAGATTTTCGATGACGCGAACGGCGATCTCGCGGTCGGCGAATTGGAAAGCGCGGTCGAAAAGTATCGGCGTTGCGTCGAGCTCGATCCGGAGTTCTTCGATGGCTGGCATGCGCTCGGCATGAGCTTGATGAAGATCGGTCGTTTCACGGAAGCGATCGAGGCGGGGAAACGCGCAACCGAGCTGCGGCCTAACGACCAGATTGGGTGGACCAGTCTTTCGCTTTTCTACAATCGCAACGGCGACATCAAGGAAGCGGAGAGCGCCGGCGTGAAAGCGAAGATCCTCGGCTGGGGCGGTAAAGTCGCGAAAGAGTAAGCGCCATCACGACAAAGATGGAGCTACGCTTTTGGCGTTACGATTTGCAGCTCGCCCATCGCTGGATGGTGGCGAGCAGTCAGGCCAAAGGCGGGAAAATGGTTTATCCAGCGGTCATGCTCGAGCTGCGCGATGCGGATGGCATGATTGGCCGCGGCGAATCCGCGCCTTCACTGCGCTACAACGAATCGGCAACCACGGCGTTCGAGTTCATGCAGCAGATCGACGGCGCGCGGCTCAGCTTTGATGATGTCGAAGGCAGCATGCGCTACGTCGAAGCGCTCACGCCCGGCAACTACTCGCCGAAAGGTGCGATCAACCTCGCGTTGCTCGACGGGGCGGCGAAAAAGACGGGCCAGCCGCTGCACGGATTCCTCGGGTTGAGCTTTACGGAAGGCAAGCATGTCAGCTCAATCAGCATTGGCATCGATGCGCCCGAAGTGATCCGCGAGAAGACGCGCGAAGCGATCGCCTATCGTGTTCTAAAACTGAAGGTTGGCGCGCCGAATGATCGCGAGAATCTTGCGGCCGTCCGCGAAGTCGCGCCCGACAAGACGATCCGCGTCGACGCGAACGAAGCGTGGCTCACGAAGGAAGAAGCGTTGCGCCACATCGAGGAGATCGCGCGCCATCCGGGCGTCGAGTTCATCGAGCAGCCGATGCCCGCGACGAACCCGCCTAACGACTTCATCTGGCTCAAGGAGCGCTCGCCTTTGCTCATCGTCGGCGACGAATCCTACATGAACGCGGCGGACGTGAACCTTTGTGCTGACTGCTTTCACGGCGTGAATATCAAGCTCGCGAAGACCGGCGGAATCAGCCGCGGCATCGAAGCGCTGCAAGCCGCACGCGCCGCCGGTTTGAAGACGATGATCGGCAGCATGGTGGAATCGAGCATCCTGACTTCCGCCGGCGCGCACCTCGCGTCGCTGGCCGATTGGCTCGACCTCGACGGCATGCTCCTGATCACAAACGATCCGTATCGCGGCGTGGTTGCGCCGCATGGCGTGATGTCATTTTCTGAAGCGCCGGAGCCGTATGGCTTGCGCGTCGGCCCGCGATAATCCGCATCCGCAGAAGTTTTCGGTTACGTAAAAAGATGCGCAGTGACATCATCGCTCCGCCTCCAGTAACAGATCATGTCGCAGTCCTTTTCGCCGCGTCGCGGCTCTCCCGTCCCGCGATGACGCGCGCCCCCTTTCACGTCTTTGTGGTTGAGGATCACCCCGCCACCGCGCGCGGTTTGAAGATCTTTCTCGAGCTGGCCGGCTACACTGTGACCGTCGCGCACGACATCCGTTCCGCACTTCACATCGCCGAACGTTCGCCCTTCGATGTGATGGTTTGTGATCTGCATCTCCCCGATGGCACCGGCTGGGATTTAATGGAGAAGTTGCGGAAGAAAATTCCAGTGCGCGGAATTGCCTTCTCGGCGTTCGACGAACCCGAGCACCTTGAGCGGAGCAAGGCGGTTGGGTTCGACGAGCACGTCATTAAAGGCACAACTCCGGAGACGTTGCTCGCGGCGATCGATCGCATCGCGCGCCTCCAATCGCCCGTCGCGCAACCTGCTGCTCCCGTCGCAAGGCGTGTCGCCGCATTGGATGGCGCGATGCAGCGCGCGGCCAGCAAAACGAAAGCTCGCACTTCGAAGGCGAAACTGCCGAACTAGCAGCGGCGTTCCTTCACTATCAGCGCATGATTTCTCGAGTCCTACTTTCGATCATCCTTATCGCGGCGTTCGCCGTGACACCAGCAGTGCAGGCGCAATCGTTCTTCGACAAAGTGCGCGATTTCGGGTTGCGCTTGTCGCATCCGGAGCTCCAGCAGAAGCGCACGAAGCGCACCGGAAAACGAAGCTCGGATACGAAGCGGACGAACGTAGCCGCTCGGCCCGCTCAACCCGGCGTTCCACCGCAACCACAGCAGGAAGAGCCGGTCGCCGCGCCCGGGCCGACGATGGCAAACCAAACTCCGATGCCTGCGGAGACGTCGCTCTCAACCCCGACGGCTTCCCCCGCGGCAAGCATTGCCTCGAGCGATCCAGCCGTGCGCCGCGCCACCGCGGAGCGCGACGCGGATCTTCATCGCGACGTGCCGTACGGTGTGCCAGTCTCGAATCGGCCAGGGTTCGTCACCAGCCCATACGCACCGCGCGCGGGGATCGTTGATGTGCGCGGAATTCCGAGCGGCGTCGAAGTGAAAGATCCCTACACGGGCAAAGTTTTCCTCACGCCCTAACGAGTCGTTGCATCAATGCTGAGAGCTCGCGAGAACGATCAGCACCACGATGAGAATCACGAAGACGAGCAGCGTGATTTTGATCCAACTCTTGGGATACTTGCCGCCGATCGTGCCGGTGTAGCCATTGGCCACCACGCGGAACGTGCGCGCGCCGTATTGGTAAGTAAGTAGCCAGACCGGCAGCAAAACATGCTTGAAGGTCTGCGCGCTGTAGTCGGCGCTGACCTGGAGATTGCGATATGTGTCGCCGGGGATTTGCTCGGCGCAGAGGCGTTGCAGCTTCCCATCCATCTGCTGCCGCGAATTCGCGGCAGCCGCGACGAGATCGATTTGGTATTGCTCGACTACCCAGCCGGAAACGTAACCAGGATCGTAGGGCGCGAGCTCGTTCGTTGGGAACGGCTCGACTTTCCGCAGCAGGTTTTCCGGAACACCGCGCGACGCCGGCACGAGCTCGTCATCGAAGAAGTGGTCGAGTGATCCGCTCGCCGGTTCCCAACGCGTGTATTGGACCTGCCGTGTTTGCGTGCGGCCCTGGTCGTCTTCGTACGTCTCCGTCTCGTAGTAATAGAAGCCCGCGTCAGCCATCCAATCTGCGTGCACTTGCGCGTCAAACGTCCAGTAGGGCAGATACGCGCCGTGCAATGTGTCAGTGAAAGCGCGTTGCTTGAACTTGTTAGGCGCAAACCAGCGGCTGCGATACCAGCGATGCACCCGTTCGCGCATTTCGCTCTGGCTCAGCTTGAACGGCAGCACGCTTTCCGGGCGGATCGGTGCCTTGATTTCGTCGTAGGGCACGAGCGCAGGCGAACCGCAGAACTCGCAGTTCTGGGCCACGCGTTCCGCGGCGAAGACGGAGATCGCCTGGCAGCTCTGGCATTTGACCGAGCGCGTCTCCATCTCCCAGCCACGCGCGCTTGCGGGCAGATTGCGCATCGCTTCGACGAGGTCGTACTCGCGCACGGTCGCTTTCGACGCAGCAGCATCGGGCTGCATCGGCGAAACCGTTCCGCAGAACGGACACACCAGCGCCTGTTTGGCCGGCGACCATTCCGCAGCGCCGCCACAGGCCGGACATTCGAAGCGCTCGCGCGCCGTGACTTCGGGCATCAGCTCTGCAGGAATTCGTTCAATGCGGTGCGCGTGATCCGATAAGTGGAACCGATCTTCTTCGCTTTAAGATCGCCGCTCTCGATCGTGGCCAGGACGTCGCCTTCACTCACGCCGAGTTCTTGCGCGACGGACCCGGGACTTAGTAACTCCGGCACACTTCCGCCGTTCGCGGGCGCTGGTGTCGCCGCATCAGCCGACGGCGCGATCGATTGCGCCGAACTCTGCTGCTGCATGATCTGTTGCGCCATCGCCATGCCGACCGCCATTTCCGTCGCCACGCCGCCCGCGCTGCCGCCTTTCTCCATTCCCTGCGCCATCTGAAACTTCACGTAGTCGTTCAGGTTCCCGACCGCGGCCATGCTCGAACGTTTGTCGATCGCCTGTTCCACTTCCGGAGGAACGGACACGTTCTCGAGCACGAAGCTGGCGAGCTCGATGCCATACTTCGCCTGCATGATCGGGTTGACGATCGGCAGCAATGCTTCGCCCACTTCCTGGTAACGCGACGCGACATCGAGCACCGGAATCTTCGCCGTCGCGAGCGCGTCACTGAACACGCTGACGATGCGCGAACGCATCGTGTCCGCGAACTCCTCGAGTCGGAAGTTTTGATCCGAACCCGCCACTTCCTTCAACATCTTCTTCGGATCAGCGACGCGAAAATCGTAGGTGCCAAACGCCCGCACCCGCACAATGCCGAAGTCCTGGTCGCGCATCATGATCGGGTTTGGCGTGCCCCATTTGTTGCCCGTGAAGAGGCGCGTCGTGACGTAGTAAACGTCCGCTTTGAACGGCGACTCGAAGCCGTACTTCCACGACTTGAGCGAGGTAAGGATCGGAATGTTGTCTGTCGTTAGCGTGTGCTTGCCCGGCCCGAAGGTGTCGCCGAATTCCCCGAGATAGACGAACTGCGCGACCTGCGATTCGCGCACGATGAGCTGCGCGCCGCGTTTGATCTCTCGGTCATTATCCGGAAAGCGAAACGAAATCGTATCGCGCGAATCGTCGGTCCACTCGATGATGTCGATGAGCTGGCCGCGGAGGTAATCCATGAGTCCCATAGGTCGGTTCTTTCTTTGCTGAGTCCGGGAGAATAGCGCTTTCGTCGGCGAGCGAAATGCCGTTTAATCGCCCCCGTTTCCGTGCGCTTCTTTTCTTATCTTCTTTTCTTCTGCGCCATCGTCGCCCAGGCACAGGTTCCCTCCGCGAACTTCGCGAATTTCGAGGCGAAACAGACCGCGCCGCTGCGTCTCTCGCCCGATGGCAAATGGCTCCTCGCCGTGAACAGCGCTGATGCGCGGCTCTCCGTTTTCAGTACCGCGACGAGCCCGCCGTTGCTCGTGAAAGAAATCCCGGTCGGGATCGAGCCGGTGTCGGTCAACGCGCGGACGAACGACGAGGCGTGGGTCGTGAACGAACTCTCGGACAGCGTCAGCATCGTCTCGCTCGCGCAAGGCATCGTGACCGACACGATCAATGTGAAAGATGAGCCGGCTGATGTGGTTTTCGCTAGCGGTCTGGCGTTCGTCAGCGTGTCGGGCAACAACGAACTGCGCGTCTTCGACGTGACGACGCACGCGCTCACCAGAAAGATCGCACTAAATGGTCAGCGGCCGCGCGCCATGGCGGTGAACGCGGACGCTACCAAAGTGTTTGTCGTCTTCGCCGAATCCGGCAATCGCACGACGCTTATCCCGGCCAACCTCGCGCCGCCGCAACCGTCGCCGACGAACACGGCATTGCCTGCGCCGCCGCAGGTCAGTCTGATCGTGGACGCGAACGATCCGCAGTGGAATCCATCGTTGATCAAGTTCGTCATGCCGGACAATGACGTCGCGGAGATCGACGTCGCGACGCTCACCGTCTCGCGCTACTTCTCGCGGATCGGCACGAGCAACCTCGGCATCGCGGTGCAACCCGGAACCGGCGATCTGTTGGTCACGAACACGGACGCGCGGAACCTGGTGCGCTTCGAACCGAACCTGCGCGCGCATTTCGTCGATAACCGCGTGAGCCGCATTCCCATTGCCGGCGGCGCAATCGAAAGCGCCGATCTGAATCCCGGGATCGATTACAGCGTGCTGCCGAATCCGATTGCGCAGGCGAACGCCCTCGCGCAGCCCACCGCGATCGTCTTCGATCCCAGCGGCAGCTTCTCCTATGTCGCGGCGTTCGGCAGCGATCGCGTCGCGAAGGTCGCATCGAACGGAAACATCCTCGGAAGGATCGAGATCGGCGGCGCCGGTATTGATTCACGCCACAAGCGCGGCCCGCGCGGCCTCGCGCTGAATGCCGCCACGCATCAGCTTTACGTTCTCAACCGGATCTCAAACACGATCACGGTGGTCGATGCGACGACGAATCGCGTGATGAACGAAGTGCCGGTCGGCGCATTTGATCCGACACCACAAGTGATCCGCGAGGGGCGCGGTTTTCTTTACGACGCGCGACTTTCCGGCAACGGCACCGTGTCATGTGCGTCGTGTCATCTCGACGGCAATCATGATCGGCTCGCGTGGGATCTCGGTGATCCAGGCGGCCAGATGCAAACCGTCACCGCGCTGACTTCGGCCGTGCGCCAGCCGTCGCAATTCCAAATGCATCCGATGAAAGGGCCGATGACGACGCAGACCCTGAAGGGACTGAAAGGCTTGTCGCCGCTGCATTGGCGTGGCGATCGCGGCGATTTCACCGCGTTCAACGGAGCCTTCGATTCCTTGTTAGGCGGCAGCCAGCTCTCGACGGCCGACATGAATGCGTTCCGCGATTTTGCCGAGACTATGAACCTGCCGCCCAATCCGAATCAGCAGCTCGATCGGACGATGCCCGCAAGCGTCGCGGGTGGCGATCCAAACGCGGGCCGCAACACC
>JALZAD010000047.1 GCA_030948555.1 Verrucomicrobiota bacterium
GTCTCTTGCGCGTGCGTGACGTGGCAGACGCTTCCGCAAAGCGCGAACGCGGCCACGAACATCTTTCTCTTCATTGATCTCCTCTGAACAAAGGCGCGAGTTCGCGCCTAACGAATCCTGCATGCACGTCCGGCGCACAATCGGATCAACGGCGAGCGGGAACGCGCGTACGCCGCTGCCGCGAAAAACGCGGCGAGCTCCGATGCGTCAGGCGTGCGCCGGCGGCGCGTGTTCGAGGCGAGCGACGCCGAGGAGCGCGATGACACGCGCGAAGGGTTGCGCGCGGAAGATGTGCGCCGCTGGTTCTTGCTCGCGGCAGGTCGGCGGCGGCTCGCAGGCCGAGTGCTCGACATTGCCCGATGACATCAAGGTCGCGGCGCATTCGTGATTCGATTGGTCGCGAACCTTGTGCAGCCAATCGTGCAGCTGGGGCGACGCGGAAAGACCTACCGCAACCGCGATAGCGGTGAAGAGCAGCGCAGCGAGGATGCGGCGAAGCGTCACGACCGGCAGTGTGGCTGCGCTCACGCGCGTCGGCAACTTCATCTTACGCTACGCTCCAGTAGTGATGATCCTGCCGCGAAAGAGACCAGTTCGGATTTTGCCGGACGAATTCAAGGCAGGTGCGCAGGCTCGCGGGATCTTCCTGTTTCCCGATCGAGAGCGGCTGCACGTAGCGATACATGAAGTCGGTCTGATCGTCGGGATGCGCGCTGCGGAAATCCTCGATCGAGAAGCCGTTCAGGCCCGGAACGATCTTCACTTCGCTGCCGTAGAGCTGCATCCACTTCGAGGGATCGTGAGGCGAAACAGAAATCCAGTCGACCGGCGGAATGACCCGGCGATGTCCGCTCGTGGCCAGCGCGATGGAGAAGCGTTTTGCGCGCAGCGCGCGGATGAGTGGAAGAAGATCGTGATCGGTCGGTTCGCCGCCGGTCAGCCACAGCCAGCGATCGCGCGCCATCTTCGGGGTGGCTTCATCGGCCCGCATCGCGATCTCTTCCTCGGTCGCCATTTCCGCCTTCGCGTAGTCTGTATCGCACATCTCGCAGCCGACCGAACAGCCAGCCAGCCGGACAAAGCACATCTGGAAACCACGCAGGTGCGCCTCGCCCTGGATCGTCCAGAAGATCGGATTCTTCGCCAGCGGGTATCTCACAGCGTCTGCTCCTAGCCGCGCTCGCCGCGCAGCGCCAGCGCGAACGACGTGACAAGCGCGAAGCGAAATGCGAGCAAAGATCATGAGCAAGCCGCTCTTCGCACTCGCCAGCCTAACGAGTGCTGTCGTCCTTTCTCTGGCCGCGCCGCACACGGACGCGGCCGCGACATTCGCTGGCGTCCCGGTTGTGCCGAATGGCATCACGCGCGCTTCGGTCCCGCTCAGCGCGCAAGAGCGACAGTATGTTTCCGAAGGCGGAAATGTGGTGCCGGATCACGCCGTCGCCGCGCTTGCGGTGCCGAACGGTTTCGATCCGGCGCGCAGCTGGATGGTGGTGATCGCGCTTTCGACGAGCGATTTCCAACGCAAGAACAGCGACGATCTGCGCGACTTCTACAGCCAGGCTGCGCTTGCGGAAAACTGCGTCGTGCTCGCGGGCGATGGTGCAGGCAATCCGCCACACGACACCGCCGGCTGGCGTGCCGGCATGACGCTGGCCGCGCTCGATGCGTTGCACCGGAGTTTCCCCGGATCAACGAGATGGCCGCTCGTCGTGGCTGGATTTTCGGGCGGCGCGAAACGCGCGGGAAATCTCGCGCCGCTCCTCGCGGTCGCAGGCAATCAAATCGCGGGAATTTTCCTCACGGGCATCAATGAAGATCGGCTGAGCGAAGGCTATCGAAAGTTTCAACCCGGCGCGTCTTTTCTGCGCACGCCGGTCTACATCAGCTCAGGTCAGCTCGATCCAATCGCCGGTCCGGCTGCGACCGCGAACGTGCAGCGCAGTATCCAGCAGACCGGTTTCAGCAATGTGCGGCTCGCGCACATGCCGCACGCGCATGCTGTAAGTCGGAGCGCGGTGCGCGAAGCATTGCGCTGGTTCCGCGAACAGGCGCACTGAAGCCCCGTCATCCCGAGCGAAGTCGAGGGACCCGTGGCCTAACGAGCGATACGGCCACGGGGTCTCTCGACTTCGCCTTCGGCTCCGCTCGAGATGACGGCGCTTTTATTTCGCTCTCCCGGTTGAGAGAAGGGTGATTACGGGAAAGTTTCTTCGCCACCCAACCCATGCAGGCCACCATCCTCATCGTCGATGACGAGAAGCACACCCGTGATGGTTTGCGCCGTTTGCTGGAGGATGAATATGACGTCTACGTCGCGGCGGAAATCGGCGGCGCGATGGACGTGCTGGAGCGCGATCCGGTCGACGTGCTACTGACTGATCTGCGTCTCGGCGGCGAAGACGGCATGCAGTTGATCGAGCGCGCGCTCAAACTCTCGCGGCCGCCGATTTGCATCATGATGACGGCCTACGGATCGGTGGATACAGCGGTCGAGGCGATGAAGCGCGGCGCCTACGATTTCGTGACGAAGCCGCTCAACCTGGACAAGGTCGAGATCCTGATCGCGCGCGCGCTCGGCAGCCGAAAGATGGAGCAGGAGAACCGCTCGCTGCGCAAGCAGGTCGACGAGCGCTTCGGCCTTGAAAACGTGATCGGCGAGTCGAACCCGCTCCGCGAAGTGCTCGACACGATCCGGCAGGTCGCGCCTTCATCGGCGAATGTGCTGATCGATGGCGAGAGCGGTACCGGCAAGGAACTGGCCGCGCACGCGATCCACAATTTGAGCCGGCGGAGCAAAGCAAAGTTCGTCACGGTGCATTGCGCGGCGCTCTCGCCGACCTTGCTCGAAAGCGAACTCTTTGGTCATGAACGCGGCGCGTTTACCGGCGCGCACGAGCGACGAATCGGGCGCTTCGAACAGGCAAACGGCGGGACGATTTTCCTCGATGAAATCGGCGAGATCGATCCGAGCACGCAGGTCAAACTGCTGCGCGTGATCAGCGAAGAACGGGCGTTCGAACGCGTCGGCGGGAATCAACCGTTGCGCGCCGATGTGCGTCTGGTCGCAGCGACGAACAAGGATCTGGCGAAGCTGGTGAGCGAGGGAAAATTCCGCGAGGACCTCTACTTCCGGCTCAACGTGGTGCACATCACGATGCCGCCGTTGCGCGACCGGAAAGAAGACATCCCGCTGCTCGTGCGCGGCTTTTTGCGGCACTACTGCAAGGAGAACGAGAAGCCGCTGCTCGAGCTGACGAGCGAAGCGATGAACCTGCTCTTGAATTACAACTGGCCCGGCAACGTGCGTGAGCTGCGGACCGCGATCGAGCACGGCGTGGTCATGGCGAGCGGGCCGAAGATCACGGTGCGGGAGCTTCCGATGAGCGTGCGCCAGGCGGCGGGCGGCGGCGCATTGCCCGGCGGCATCACGCCTTCGAAAGCGTATGGTGAGAAGTCGAGCCCGCTCGATCTGCACGAGACGGAACGGCGCCTGGTCATGCAGGCGTTGGCGAGCACGAATGGCAACATCACCGCCGCCGCGCAGAAGCTCGGGATTAGCCGGCGCACGCTGCATCGCAAAATCAACGAGATGAAAGCGGCCGCGAAAGAGGAACTGGACACCCGCGAGCCGGAACGAGAAACTCCCCGACTCTCCGCGGGATAGTCTTCTCCTTTCTACTTTAGCCTTTCGACTTTTGATCCATGCCCGGCCCAGCTGATTTCATCCAACGAACGGTCCACGCGCTCGAGGCCGGCGGCGCCGCGGTCTGGATTCGGCGCGGTCTCGCGCTGCTCGTCGTGCTCGGACTTGCGGTCTTTTACATGATCCACGAATTCCGCGGCCTCGCGACCTCGCAGGCCATGGATCAGGCGCAGATCGGGCGGAACATCGCGAACGGCGAAGGCTTCAAGACGGACTTCGTGCGTCCGCTCGCCATCGGTCAGTTGCAACGCGCGCATAAAGATGTCGCGCGCCGCATTTGGTACGACACCTACAACGCGCCGCTCCCGCCGCTGGTCGACGCGATCGCGCTGCGGCCGATCAAATCGCATTGGAAAATGGGAACGCAGGACATCGTGTATGCCGGCGATAAGATCATCGCCTTCATTGCGATCTGCTTCTTCCTCGCGTCGGTCGCGATTCTCTACTTTATCGCGACGCGGCTCTTCGATGACCGACTGGCCATCCTCGCCTGCGCGCTCGTTCTGCTTTGCGACACGCTCTGGCAATACTCGCTCACCGGGCTGCCGCAGATGCTGATGTTGTTTCTCTTCCACTGCACCATCTACTCGTTAGTCCGGGCGGTGCAGGCGCAGAACGGCGGCGGGCGCGTCGGTCTTTGGCTCGCGGCGGTTGGCGTCGGTTTTGGACTGCTCGCGCTCTCGCACGCGCTGACCATCTGGATGTTCGTCGTCGCGCTCATCTTCGCGGTCTTTTACTTCAAGCCGCGCGGCTGGGCGGCCCTGATTGTCCTCGGCGCCTTTCTTGTTCTCTACACGCCGTGGCTGGCGCGGAACTGGTATCTCACGGGTAATCCAGGGGGCGTTGCGATCTACTCCTTCTTCGACGGGATCAATCATCCCGAAGCGGGACACATGCGGCGGCTCGAAGTTGATTTGCAAGACGCCGGTCCCGGCATCTTCAAAAACAAGCTGACCGCGAACGTGATCGGCCAGGGCTCACGGTTGCTCGAGTATCTCGGCTGGAGCCTCGTCGCGTCCACGTTCTTCGTCAGCCTGCTGCATCTCTTCAAGCGCCGCGAAACCGCGATCACGCGATGGCTCGTCCTCGCCATGTGGGGCGGCGCGTTTCTCGGGATGACGGTCTACGGCATCAACGAAGAACAGAACGTCGCCGCAAACCAGCTCCACATCCTCTTCATTCCCATCATGACCTGCTACGGGCTGGCCTATCTGCTCGTGCAATGGAACCGGCTCAACGTCACGGCACGCATCGCGAGGATCGGCTTCATCACCGGCATCTTCCTCATCACCGCGCTGCCTCTGCTCTTTACGATCCTGCTGCCGCAAACCAACCGGCCCGGCGTGCGCTGGCCGCCTTATATCCCGCCATACATCGCGGTGATCGGCGATTGGATGAAGCCGAACGAAATCACCGCTTCGGACATTCCGTGGGCCATCTCGTGGTATGCCGATCGGCGCTCCATGTGGTTGCCGGAATCGATCGCGATCTTTAACGACTTTCACGATTACGGCGTGGTCGGCGCGCCGCTGAACGGGCTCTACCTCACCCCGGTGAGCGGCAGCCAGAACACGCTCGGCGACATCTTGAAGGGCGAGTATCGCGACTGGGCACCGCTCATTCTGCGTAGCGTCGACTTGCAGAAGTTCACTTTGAAATGGGCCACTCTCCTCGGGATAGAAGGCGAATGCGTCTTCTTCGCCGACACTGATCGGCAGAAGCTCGCGGTGCCTTGATCAACGGATGAGCGCGACGTCTGATCGCGCGGTGTTTCGTCTGCGGGCGACGGCTGCAATCGTCGTCGCTACTTTTCGCACGGCGTGGTGGCGCATGCTCGGGATGCAGATTGGCCGCGGGACCTTGCTGCCGCGCGTGCATGTCACCTGGCCGCATCAGGTCTCGTTAGGCGCGGATTGCCGACTAGAGCACGATCTCTACTTCAAGTTCGACGGCATCTGGGCGCCGGGTCCGTCGATTGTGATCCGCGAGCGCGTGTTTGTTGGATTCGGCTGTGAATTCAACGTGCGGCAGCGGGTGGAGATCAGCTCGGATTGCCTGATCGCGTCCGGCTGCAAATTCATCGATCACGATCACGGCACCGCGTCGCGCGAGGTGCCGATGAATCGTCAACCGCACGGAGCGGAAGCACCGATTGTGCTCGAAGAAGATGTCTGGTTAGGCGCGAACGTGGTGGTGCTGAGAGGTGTGCGGATCGGGCGCGGCGCGATCGTGGCCGCGGGTGCGATCGTGACGAAAGACGTGCCGGGATTCGAAATCTGGGGCGGCATTCCGGCGCGGAAGATCGGCGAGCGAAACCGCACGTACGCGCCGTCATCCTGAGCCGCGAAGACGGCGAAGGACCTCACACAGGGTGAATGGTGCACGCACGCGGAGACGGCATGCTCAGCACCGCGTAGGAGAGATCCTTCGGCGCGGTGCGCCGGCCCGCCTGAGGCGGGATGACAGGCCGGCCACGTCCCCGAACTTTCGGTTTACGAATCCGCATGGGCGCGGTTCAATCCTCCGGTGGCGCAACCTAACAAACTCTTCGGCACGGATGGCGTGCGCGGTGTCGCGAACGTCGAGCCAGTCACCGCCGAGACGGCGCTCAAGCTCGGTCGCGCCGCGGCGCATGTCTTTACCAAGCTGAACCCGCGCACGTTGCCGGAAGGCACGCGGCCGAAGATCGTGCTCGGCAAAGACACGCGCCTTTCCGGTTACATGCTGGAGAACGCGCTCGTCGCCGGCATCACTTCGCTCGGCGTCGATGTGCTCGTGATCGGCCCGCTTCCGACCCCGGGCGTGGCTTACATCACCCGTTCGCTCCGCGCCGACGCGGGCATCGTTCTCTCCGCTTCGCACAACAGCTACGAAGATAACGGGATCAAATTCTTCCGGCACGACGGCTACAAACTCGATGACGGAATCGAGCACCAGATCGAGCAGCTCGTCTTCTCCGGCGAGATCGATAGCGTTCGCCCGACGGCGGGAAAAATCGGTCGCGCCACCCGCATCGACGATGCACTCGGGCGTTACGTGGAGTTTGCCAAGGCCAGTTTTCCGCGCGGCGTTTCG
>JALZAD010000050.1 GCA_030948555.1 Verrucomicrobiota bacterium
TATACCATCTTCGCCGCGCTCATCGGCTCGACCTTCATGACCATGGCCACTCATGGGACCGATCAAGACATGGTGCAGCGAATGTTGACCGCGCCGGATATCCGCCGCAGCCGGCGCTCGCTCATTCTCACCGGCCTGGCCGACATTCCGATCGTCCTCACCTTTCTCAGCATCGGCATCCTGCTCTGGACCTACTACCAGGTGCATCCCGATCCGACGCTCCCGAAAGCGCCTAACGAGATCTTCTGCCATTACGTGCTCTACGAAATGCCGGTCGGTCTGCGCGGCCTGCTCATCGCCGGCATCTTCGCCACCGCCATGGGCTCGCTCAGTACCGCCTTGAACGCGCTCGCCACCAGCTTCACCCGCGACTGGTACGTCACCTACATCCGACCGGGTGCGAACGATGAACAAAGCCTGCGCGCCGTGCGCTGGGCCACGATCTGGTTCTCCGTCCTCATGATCGTCGTCGCATCGGCCACTTCCTACCTCGTCATCGTCCGACCGGACTTGCGCATCATCCCGATCGTCCTCGGGATTTACGGCTACACCTACGGTTCACTGCTCGGCGTTTTCCTCGCCGGGATGCTAACGAAAAGTCGCGGCACCGATCGCGGCAATATCCTCGCCATGATCAGCGGCTTCGTCGTCGTGGCGATCCTGAGCGATCTCGTGAACAACTTCGCCCGCATCTTCGGCAAGGTCGCCTACGTCGCGCCCGCCTGGCTGCCGAAGATGGAATTCCCATGGTGGATCTTCTTCGGCACGGTCGTGACCTTCCTCGTCGCCGTCATGTTCAAGACGAGCCACGCGCAGCTCGCCATCAACCAACGCGGCGCGTCAGCCAGCGCGCGCGCATAGTTGCCACGCATCGTGCAGCCCGCGCGCGGCAATCTCGCGCTCGATCAGCGCGCAATCCACATCCGTCACCGCCAGCATTCCCCGAATATCGCGCAGGTGTTTTTCGCTTCCGCCTTCACGGTAGAACTCGAGCTTGTGCACGATCACGTATTCCGGCGGTACTAACCAAAGCTGCTCGCCGCCGATATCGACGGGTCGCCGATTGCGTAACGCCCAGCCATGAAGCGGATCACTCCTGCTCACGTAAACGTCCGCTTTATAGCCGGTCTCGAAGTCGATGAGATTGAAATGGCCATGGCTCGTGCGCGCGCACTCAGCTTGCACCACGTCGCGCGGAGGGCAGTAAAACTTGGTCTCAGGAAACACGCGGCTCAGCGCGGCGATTGCCGGCGGATTCAACAAGATGACGATATCGATGTCCTGCGTTGTGCGCATCTCGCCATAGATCATCGAGGCGATCGAACCCGTTGCCGCCCACGGTGCGCCTAAGGCGTTGAAGCGCGGCGCAAAAACCGACGCCGGATCGACGTCAGGCATTCGCGATCGATCGGCGCAAAGCCGCCTTGATCTCTTCTTCCGACCAATCTGGATGCTGTGCGCGCAGCGCCGCCGTCTTCAGTCGCCGCATCGAGTGGATAAATCCGAGCGCGAGGTTCGCTCGACGCTCGAGCGACATTTTTCTCAGCGCCTTCACCTGCTCAGGATGGAGGCCACCTTCGACGAACATGCCCGAATCTACTTTGGCTCCTTGTCGCCAGCCAGCTTCATTCCCAAGTCGCGGACCTGCCGGGCATCCACATCGCTCGGCGACTGTGACATCAAGTCCTGCCCGCGATTGTTTTTCGGGAATGCCATTACCTCGCGGATCGAAGTCTCGCCGCAAATCAGCATGACCATGCGGTCGAGTCCGAACGCGATCCCGCCGTGCGGCGGCGCGCCGAGACGAAAGGCGCGCAGCATGTGGCCGAACATCACCTGCTGTTGCTCTTCATCCACGCCGAGCACGCTGAACATTTTTGCCTGCAGATCCTGCTCGTGAATCCGGATGCTGCCGCCGCCGATCTCCACGCCGTTGAGCACCACGTCGTACGCCTCCGCGCGCACTTCACCGAATTTCTGCGCATCGAGCAAAGGCACGTCGTCCGGATGCGGTCGCGTGAACGGGTGATGGACCGCATTCCACTTGTTGTCTTCCGCGCTCCATTGCAGCAGCGGGAATTCCGTGACCCACAAAAAGTCGATCACCTCGCTGCCG
>JALZAD010000056.1 GCA_030948555.1 Verrucomicrobiota bacterium
AGCGTCGAGTGCTCGATCCCGATCGAGACCTCCACGTCTGGCGCAACGGAGGACGAGCTATTCATGGCAACGCGCCAAACCCGAGCTGTCATCCTGAGCCGCGAAGACGGCGAAGGATCTCTCCAGGATGATTGATCGTCGAAGCGCTCGAGTGTGATCAGCAGCGCGGGTGAGAGGTCCTTCGCTACGCTCAGGATGACAGGCTTGGCACATCAATCGTCAGAAATGAGTCGGCTTGCGTTTCAGCATTTCGCCGCGGCCGATCGTGCCGACAAATTTTCCACCGCGCACCGCGACTTCGCCGCGCACCGTCACCGTTTCCGGTCGGCCTTCGATTTCCCAACCCTCGAACGCGCTGTAATCCACATTCATCATCTGCGTCTCCGCCGAAATCGTGCCGCGGTAATCCGGATCGTAGATCACAAGATCCGCATCCGCGCCGATCTGGATCGAGCCTTTCCGCGGGAACAATCCGAAGATCTTCGCCGCATTCGTACTCGCGACATTTACGAAGGTGTGAAGGTCCATCTTTCCCGCTTTCACTCCATGACTGAAGAGCAGCTTCACCCGCTCCTCGAGCGACGGAATGCCGTTCGGGATTTTGGTGAAGTCATCGCGGCCCATCGGCTTCTGCGTCTTGAAGTCGAACGGCGCGTGATCCGTCGCGACGGTCTGGATTTCACCACTCGTTAGGCCATTCCAGAGCACCGCCTGATTCCGTTTGTCGCGCAGCGGCGGCGACATGACGAATTTCGCGCCTTCAAAGTTCGGCTTCTCCGCGTCCGTTTTGTCGAGCAGCAGATATTGAATCAGCGTCTCGACGCTCACGTTCACGCCGCGAAAACGCGCCGCGAGCGCTTCGCGCAAAGCTTCCTCGCAACTCAGGTGCACGATGTAAACATGCGCGCCGGTCAGCTCCGCAAAGGTCATGAGATGATGCACGCCCTCGGCTTCGACCAGCGTTAGCCGACTCGCTTCATGTTGCTCCGGGCCGGTGAGTCCTTTGCCTAACAACTCTTTCTGCCGCTCCGCGACGAGCGTCTCGTTCTCGCAATGCGCCGTCACAACAACGCCGAGTTCCTTCGCGAGTTTCAGCGTGTGATAGAGCTCTGCATCGTCGATCCCGAATGCGCCTTTGTAAGCGAGGAAGATTTTGAACGAGCTGATCCCGGCCGCGACGATCTCGCGCAGCTGCCGCGCGTTCTCCTCATCGAACCGCGTCACACCCATGTGAAAGGTGTAATCACACGCCGATTTCCCGACCGCTTGTTCCTGCCAGAGACGAAAGCCTTCGGCCGCACTCATGTCGCGCGGCGGGCAGATCATCTCAATCATCGTGGTCGTGCCGCCGGCTAGCGCGGCTTTGCTCGCCGTTTCGTAGGTGTCCTTCGAAAACGTGCCCATGAACGGCAGATAGATGTGCACGTGCGGATCGATGAACCCGGGAAAGACATACTTGCCGCTCGCGTCGATCACCTCCGCGCCCGGCGGCGCATCGATGTGGCGATCGACGTGCGTGATGCGTTCGCCCTCGCAGTAGATGTCCGCGGTGTAGCGCTCGGCGCCCGTGACGATCTCGCCGCCTTTGATCAGGAGTGACACGCCGAGGTTTTAGCGTGCGCCCTCTTCAGCGCACAAGCTTACGCCGCGAGGCGATCCGTCACGTCACGCGCTTCGGCTTCGAGTTCTCCGAGCGGATAACCCTGCGTCAGACATTCGTGCAGGTACTGCCGGAGAAAGCGGCGCATCCCGAGCCGCTCGTATTGCGCGACGTGCGCCAGCTCGTGCAGGAGCAACGACCGGCTCGCTGCGTATTCGCGCTGCAAATAGATCCCGTGGCCAAGCGCCATCCCGATTGTGCCGGCGAAAGTCATACCAAACTTCGCGCCGAGGAACCGCAGCACCGGATTCAGCCGCGGCGGAATCGTCTCCACTTCGCAAATCCTGATCCGTTCCGGCTCCGCTATTCCAATCCGTCGCGCATCGGCGGATTGGGCTTCGCCTAACGAGTCGCCATGGCACAGGATCGCTCGCTCTTCCGCACGAACCCAGGCGCACGCGATCGGCAGCGCGAGCTCGACCAGGCTGCGTTCGACGAACGCCTTCACTACGTCGCGGTGCGCGCGAATGGATTGAAATTTGTCTCGCGGTCGAAGACGTCGATGCCTTCCCTGCGCTTCAATGCGTGCACCACCGCATAGGTCAGCGGGGTCAGGACTGCTTCGTAAAGAACTTTCGTCGTGTAGCCCCAGAAAATCAGACTGCCGACCGTGCTCCAGCTTTCGCGTCCGGCGAATGCGATCGTGATGAAGAGGGCGGTGTCGACCAGCTGACCGGCAACCGTGGAGCCGATGGTGCGCGTCCAAAGCCAACGGCCTTCCGTCCACACTTTCATCTTTGCGAGCACGTATGAGTTGGTGAATTCGCCCGCGCAAAATCCGATCAGGCTCGCAAGCACCACGCGCGGCACAGTGTAGAAGACGGGCTCGAACGCGCCTTGATTGGTCCACTCCGGTGCAGCGGGAAACCAGACGACGAACGCCGCCATCGCGCTCATCAGGAGGTTTGCGAACAAGCCCAGCCAGATCGCGCGCCGCGACGCGCCGTAGCCATAAACCTCGGTGAAGATGTCGCCGAAGATGTAAGTGAGCGGGAAGAGCAGTTGCGCGCCGCTCACGTGCGGAACGAAGCCGAAAACGCTGAACGGCAGGATGCAGATTTTTTGCCCGACGAGATTCGAGATGAGCAGGATGACGACGAAGACATGCACGAGCAGGTCGTAGAAATGGAAGCTGCTCAGGCGCGTGTCGCGTGCCGTGATTCGCCGGATCACCGCGCTATATTGTCAGCGATCCTGAATGACCACCACTGAACAACGCACGCTCGTCGCAGCGGATTGCGACGTCTCGTTCGACAATCTGACGCGGCAGCTCTACGCGAGCGACGCGTCGCTCTACCAGATCGTGCCCAAGGCGGTGGCGTTTCCGCGCAGTGCGCAACAGGCCAGCTCGATCATTCGCGCGGCGGCGGATGCGAACGTCTCCGTCACACCGCGGGGCGCAGGTAGCGGACTGGCCGGTGGAGCGATCGGCGATGGACTGATCGTTGAGTTCTCGCGGCACAATCGCGGGATCTCTGATTTGAATCTCGAGAAACGCAGCGTGCGTGTCGGCGCCGGGGTCGTCCTCGATCAGCTGAATGCGTATCTCAAACCGCACGGGTTCTGTTTCGGTCCGGACGTCGCGACCAGTTCGCGTGCGACGCTTGGCGGAATGATCGCGAACAATTCGTCCGGTGCGCGCGTGCCGGTTTACGGAACGACGGCCGATCATGTGCGCTCGCTCGAGCTCGTTCTGGCGGACGGACGCATCGTCACAATCGGCAGCGAATACGACTCGTTAGGCGCAGAACGGCAAGCGATCGCGCATCTCGTGCAGCGGAATGCGGTGCAGATCGCGGAGTTCATGCCGCCGGGAATGCTGAAGCGCTGGAGCGGCTACGGCATCGAGCGTTTCCTGCGCGAGCCGCACGATCTCACTGAGATTTTCTCAGCGAGCGAAGGGACACTCGGCGCGATCTGCTCGGCCGAGGTCAACATCGTACCGCTGCCGCGCGAGAAAGGTCTCGGACTCGTCTTCTTCGCCAGCGTCGCCGAGGCGATGCAGGCCACGGTCGAGCTGCTCGATCTCAACGCCGCCGCGATCGAGCACATCGACGAACCGCTCTTCGATCAGACCGAAGGGCAACTGCACTTCCAGTCCGCACGTGATCTGATGGAGCTCGATACGAAGCCGTGCGAGTCGATCCTGATCGTCGAGTTCTACGATCACGTTGCGGACAAGCTCGCCGCGCTTTCCGCGAAGCGACTCGGACTGCGCACCCTCCTCTGCCGCAACAAAGACGAGATGGATCTCGTCTGGAAAGTGCGCAAAGCCGGCTTGTCGCTCCTCACTGGGCGGGTCGGGGCGTCGAAGCCGGTCGCCTTCATCGAAGACGCTGCCGTCCCGCCGCGTGCCTTACCGGAATACGTCGCCGGCGTCGATTCGTTGATGAAGCGCCTCAACCTCGAGGTCTGCTACTACGGCCACGCCGCGACTGGATTACTGCACATCCGGCCGGTGCTCGATCTGCACACGCGCGAGGATCGCGAAAAGTATCGCGAGATAGCCGACGAAGTTTCAGCACTCGTTAGGCAATTCAAAGGATCGCTCGCGGGCGAGCACGGTGTCGGCATCGCGCGCACTGAATACATGCGCGAGCAGGTCGGCAATGACTTGTTAGGCGTGATGCGCGAGATCAAACGCATCTTCGATCCGAAGAACCTCTTCAATCCCGGCAAGCTGATCGACGACCGCGCGCACTTCAAGATCGACGGCGATTTCCGCACCACCGCCGTCGATAAGCTCGAGCTGCCGTTCGAGCCGCGGCTCGCTTTCGCCTTCAAGGACCGCTCGTTCATCGGCAATCTCGAGCAGTGCAACGGCTGCGGCGGCTGTCGCAAAGATGCGCCGACCATGTGTCCGACGTTCCTCGCGACGGGCGACGAATACATGTCCACGCGCGGCCGGGCGAATGCGATCCGCGCCGCGCTCGAGTTGCGCACCGAGAGCCATGATCCGCTCCGCGCCTACGAACTCGACGAAGCGCTAAGCAATTGCCTGTCGTGCAAAGCCTGCACGGTCGAGTGCCCATCGAATGTGAATCTCGCACTACTCAAAGCCGAGCTGATGTATGCGCGCATCCGGCGGGACGGACTAACCATGCGCGCGCGAATGCTGAGCGCGGTCGACTTGTTAGGCCGGCTCGGAACGATGACGCCCCGCCTGGCGAACGCCGCGCTCGAATTCGCGCCGCTCCGCGCGCTCATGGAAAAGACTCTCGGGATTTCCGCGAAGCGTCCGCTTCCGCCGTACGCGCGTCAGCGTTTCGACAACTGGTTCGCGAAGCATCCGCGGAATGGAAACAGGCAGCGCGGTAAAGTCATCCTTTGGGACGACACCTTTGTTCGGTATCACGAGCCGAACATCGGCATCGCAGCCGTGAAAGTCCTTGAGGCGCTCGGCTTCGAAGTCGCGCTCGCGAAAGAGAGACGTTGTTGTGGCCGGCCCGCGTTCAGCCAGGGAAATCTGGATGAGGCGCGACGCCTTGGTGCGCACAACCTGAAGCTGCTCGCCACGTCGTCCGAGCCGATCCTGTTTCTGGAGCCGTCCTGCTACTCGATGTTCGTGGAAGATTATCGCGAGATGAACCTCGACGCTGACGCGATCGCGAAGCGCTGCTTCCTCTTCGAGCAATTCATCGACGACCTTCTCGCGCGCGAGCCGCACGCGGTGCACTTCAACAACGGCGCGGTGCACCACGTTGCAATCCACGCGCATTGCCACGCGAAGTCGCTCGTGAAGACCGGCTTCATGGCGCGGCTGGCGGAGCGATTACCCGGTCGAAAAGTGAAACTGCTCGAGACCGGATGCTGCGGGATGGCGGGTGCGTTCGGCGCGCTCGCATCGAAATACGACCTATCGCTCCAGGTCGGCCGGGATCTCGTGCAGAAGATCGAGGCCCAGCCTAACGACTGCACGATTGTCGCGTCAGGAACGAGCTGCCGGCATCAGATCGAGCACATGACCGACCGCAAACCCAAGCACATGGCCGAGCTATTCGCTGACGCGCTCGCGTCATCCTGAGGCAGCGAAGACGCCGAAGGACCTCGCCGACGAAGCGAGCAACTACTCGTTAGGTTAAATGATGCTCGAAGCGACCGCGGCAGCAGTCATGCGCTGCGGAACTCGCACATCTTCGACGTAGCGTGAGATCCCTCGCCGTCTTCGCGACTCGGGATGACAGGCTTTTGCAGTGCACTGGGTTTATTCCTCGTCGTCGTAGTACTCGGCCGCAGCGCCTTTCACGACCTGCAGTTCGTTCGCTTCCTTGCGCACATACCACTTCCCGCTGTCCGGGTAGTAGCAGGTATCGCCGATCGGATTATCCGCGATCACGTAGTAGACGAAGTCTTCATCGCCCGCGCAGCTGAGCTGATGCGCTTCACCTGGTTTGAAGAGGAACGCGTCGCCCGCTTCGACTTGTGTCGTGCCGTTGGCATCGCGCACCAGACCACGCCCGCTGATCACGAGATACATCTCCCATTGCGCGGACTCGACGTGGTACGGGCAGTAACTCTTACCCGGCGGAACACGCACACTCGCCAGGTCGAAGGCATGCCGCTTCTCCAGATCGAGCGACTTGTCCTCGCGTCCGAGCGCGACGGAGATCTCCTTCACAAAGCGCTGATACTTTCCTTTCGGCGAGCGGCGTTCGTCTTCAATAACCTCGCGGACGTTGACCTTCTTCATAGCGGTTGATCAAAGCCGTCATCCCGAGCAAAGTCGAGGGACCTCGTTGCCTAACGAGTGGTAGCGCGGACTCCTGAAACGGGGTTCCTCGACTTCACTTCGCTCCGCTCGGAATGACTAGAACGCAATCTTCATCGCGAGGTTCTTGACCAGGAAGGCGAGCTGATCCGTCACGTCTTCGATCTGCTTCGAAGTCGGCTTGCCCGCTCCGTGACCGGCGCGCGTTTCTATCCGGATCAACACTGGTGCATCGCCGGCCTGCGCTTCCTGCAGCGTGGCGGCGAACTTAAAGCTGTGGCCGGGGAAGACGCGGTCGTCGTGGTCCGCGGTCGTGATCAAGGTCGGCGGATATTTCGTCCCTTTCTTGATGTTGTGCAGCGGCGAATACTTAAAGATCGCGTCGAACTCCTCCTTGTTGTCGGACGAGCCGTAATCCGAAGCCCACGCCCAGCCGATGGTGAACTTCTGGAAGCGCAGCATGTCCATTACGCCGACGCCCGGCAGCGTGGCGCCCCAGAGGTCCGGCCGCTGCGTCAGGCATGCGCCAACTAAGAGACCGCCATTGCTCCGGCCGCTGATCGCGAGCTTCGGCGTCGATGTGTATTTGTGCTCGATCAGCCATTCGCCCGCGGCGATGAAATCATCGAAGACGTTCTGCTTGCGCAGCTTCGTGCCGGCGAGATGCCATTCTTCGCCGTACTCGCCGCCGCCCCGCAGATTCGCGACCACGTAGACGCCGCCCATCTGCAGCCAGACTGCGGTCGAAGGCGTGAAGTTCGGCGTTACGGAAATATCGAATCCGCCGTAGCCGTAAAGAATGGTTGGCGCGCTGCCGTCCTTCTTCACTCCCTTCTTCGAGGTAATGAACATCGGCACGCGCGTGCCGTCTTTGCTCTGATAGAAAACCTGCTCGGTGGCGAAGTCCGCCGAGTTAAAATCAACCTTTGGACGAAAGAGAACGGTGCTTTTACCGCTCGTTAGGTCATAACGGAAAACGGTCGGCGGCTCGGTGAAGCTGACGTAGTTGTAGAAGGTCTCCTTGTCTTTGCGCTTTCCCGTGAAGCCGCTCGCGGTGCCTAAGCCCGGCATCGGTATTTCACCCGCCGGTGTCCCGGTTAACTCAAACAGCCTAACGACTGAATACGCATCCTTCAGGTAGTTCGCGATGAAGCGATCGCCCACCAATGAAACATGTTCGAGCTTCTGCTCGCCCTGCGGCATCAGCTCCTTGATCTCTTCCGGATGCGCGGTGTCGATCGCGATGATCCGCCCGCGCGGGGCATCGCGATTCGTGCGGAAGTAGAAAACGCCGTCGTCGTTCCCGAGAAAGTCATACTGCGCATCCATGTTCGGCAGCAGCTCGACGACCTTTGCGTCCGGCTGCCGGAGATCCTTGTAGAAGACGCGGTTCTTCGGGTCCGTGCCTTGCGAGATGTTGATGATGAGAAACGCGCCGTCCTCGCTCACTTCCGAGTTGAAGAGCCAGTCCTTGTGATCCGGCCGCTCGTAAACGAGTACGTCTTCGCTCTGCGCCGTGCCGAGTTTGTGGAAGTAGAGCTTGTGGAAATAATTCGCGGCTTTGAGCTGCTCCGCGTTCGGCTCGTCGTAGCGACTGTAGAAGAATCCGCTGCCCTCGTGGTTCCAGGCTGCTCCTGAGAACTTGATCCACTTCAGCTGATCCTCGAGGTCCTGGCCGCTCTCGATGTCACGCACCTTCCACTCCTGCCAATCGGAACCGGCACTCGCGATTCCGTAGGCCATGCGCTTGCCGTCATCGGTTACCGCGGTGCCGCTTAACGCAGCCGTGCCGTCGGCGGCGAGCGTGTTCGGATCGAGCAACATCCTCGATTCACCCGGTAGCTCGTCGCCGGTGAAGACGATGCTCTGGTTTTGTAGCCCGGTGTTCTTCGAGAAGAAGTAGCGGCCGCCTTCCCGAAACGGCACCGTGTACTTCTCGTAGTTCCAAAGCTTCGTCAGCTGGTCGTTGATCTTCTTCCGCTCGGGAATCGTCGCGAGATAATCGCCGGTGATCTTGTTCTCCGCTTCGATCCAGGCGCGCGTCTCAGGCGAGTCAGCATTCTCGAGCGGGCGATATGGGTCGGCCACCTTCGTCCCGTGGTAATCGTCGACCTGATCACTCTTCGGCGCGGCCGGATACTTGAACGGCTGGTCTTTCGCGCAGGCGACCGTGACGAGAAGGAGAAGAGCAAAAGCGGAGAGGCGTTTCATGCGAAACGTGCTCTACGATGTTTGCCTGCGGGCGCAACTATCGCCACATTGGCCGCCCTTCGATGCTCACCATCTCACAAGTCACGAAAGCTTTTGGCGGCCGCACGCTTTTCGAAGACGCCTCGCTGCAGGTGAATCGCGGCGATCGCATCGGCCTGGTTGGTCCGAATGGCGCCGGCAAGTCGACCTTGTTCTCCTTCATCCTGAATGAGGCTTCGCCGGATGAGGGCAAGGTCTCGATCGAGAAGTCGGCAACGCTCGGCTTTCTGCCCCAGGAGAGCGCGCCGGCCGGTGATGAGACTGTGTTGCAGCTGGCCTGCGGAAAATACGACGAGCATAGCGACTGGGATATCGAGCCGAAGGCGAAGCGCATTCTGCACGGCCTCGCATTTCGCGAATCGGACTTCGATCGACCGGTGAAGACGCTGAGCGGCGGCTGGGTCATGCGCGCGCATCTTGCGCGGTTGCTCGTGCAGGAGCCGGATCTCTTGTTGCTGGACGAGCCGACAAACCATCTCGACCTCGAGTCGCTCGTGTGGTTCCAGGAATATTTGAAGGGGTATCCGGGTGCGATTCTCATCATCTCGCACGATCGCGAGTTCCTGAATCAGCTCGTCGGCTCCATCGTCGAGATCGCGCGTCGGCAGCTCGTTCGTTATCGCGGGAATTGGGACAGCTACGTCGAGCAGAAGGCCGCGCGCGAAGAGCAGCACGCGTCGGCTTACAAGAATCAGCAGAAGGAGATCGCGTCGTTGCAGCAGTTCGCCGATCGCTTCCGCGCGAAGGCGAGCAAGGCGTCACAAGCGCAAAGCAAGCTCAAGCAGATCGAGCGCATGGACAAAATTGACGCGCCGCTCGCGAACGAGAAGACGGTGCACTTCCGTTTTCCGCAGCCGCCGCGCAGCGGACATCGCGTGATCAAGCTCGAGAATGTGCGGCACGCGTATGACTCGTTAGTCGTTTATGAGTCGCTCGAGTTTGAAGCCGAACGCGGACAGCGCACGGTGCTGGTCGGGCCGAACGGCTCAGGCAAGTCGACCTTGCTCAAATTGCTCGCCGGCGTGCTGCCAGTGCAGAGCGGAACGCGCGAGCTCGGGCACAACGTGAAGGCCGGCTACTTCTCGCAGTATCGGAGCGACATGCTCAACCCGATGATGACGGTGCTCGACACCGCGCGCGACATGCCGAACCCGGTGTCGGAGCAAACCGCGCGGACCGTTCTGGGTTCGTTCCTTTTTCGGGGCGACGATGTTTTCAAGACCACCGGCGTGCTGAGCGGCGGTGAGAAGACGCGGCTAGCACTCGTTAGGCTGTTGCTTGATCCGCCGAATCTCCTCCTGATGGACGAGCCGACCACGCACCTCGACGTCGGCAGCATCGACGCGCTGGTCGGTGCGCTCGCGCAATACGAAGGGACGCTGATCTTCATCAGCCACGACGTCTACTTCATCCGCGCGGTGGCGAAGTCAGTTCTGCACATCGGTGCCGGTCAGCTGACGCCCTACGCGGGTGATTACGATTACTACCTCGATAAATCGCGCGCGACGTCCGCGCGCGCGGCGCTCACGACGAGCGGCGATAAGTTAAGCAACGCGCAACCAACAAACGGCGCGACCGCTGCGCCGACAGCGGGTCTCGGCTTGCGTGAAATGAAACAGCAGCGCCGCGCCGAAGCGGAGCAGCGCAAAGCGGAAGCGAAAACGAAGCGGGACCATGAGAAGCGTGTCCGCGAAATCGAGATGCACATCCTTTCGCTCGAAGGACGGCAGCGGGAACTGACTGCGGAATTAGAGAAGCCGGAGACTTACAATGCGGGCGGAGCCGCGATGGAATTGAACCGCGAGATGCTCAGCGTCACGGCTGAGATCGAACGGGCGACGAAAGAATGGGAAACGCTCGCCGCGAAAGAAAATGCGGCGGCGATCTGATTTATTTTGCTCGCCTGCTCGCCGTGGCATTAGCGCTGCTTAAACAACGCCTGCGAACTAGGACTCACCTACTACTAAACCTGATCTCCTTAGCTTCCGCAGCGCGACCAGTGATGGTCGCGCTTATTTTTTGTACGGATTACTTCCCGAAGACCTTCTTCACATCGCCGACCTTGTTCTGTGCTTTGCCTTCGGCTTTGTCGGTTGCGCCGCTCGCTTCGGTGTCGGCATCGTTCGTCACACGTCCGATTGTTTCTTTCACCGCGCCTTTCGCTTCTTTGGCGTGCCCTTCGATTTTGTCTTTGTTGCTCGAGTCCATACAAACGAATCGGGCGTCGAACGCAGTCAGGCCGCTTACGGGACCGGATCTTTTGTCCCCATCGGTGTCCAGGGGCCGCAACGAACGATGCGCCGCGTCGCGAGCCAAACGCCTTTCGGGAAACCGTGCGTCTTCACCGCCGTCACCGCATAGGCCGAGCAGGTCGGACGAAAGCGGCAGCGGACGAACCGGCTGGTGATTGGCCTAACGAGTGATCGATACGGCGTGATCACGCCGTATTGAAAGGCCGCGACCGAGAGCTGCTTCTCCGGCGGACGGCTCCAATCAAAAATCGCCGCGGCAGCCAGAGCCACCGCGGCGATGATGATGAAGGTTCTTCGGTGTCGCGTAAGCGAGAACTAGACGCTTCCGGTCGGCGGCTCGCCGATCTTCGTCTTCGGCCGCATCAGGAGGTAAATCACAAATCCAAGCAGGCCGGTGAACGCGGTCAGAATCGTGAGCAAGACCGCGTTGTCCATGCCGCGCGCCTTCGCGTCGCGGTAGACGTAGACGACGAGGAAAATCCAGATCGCGAGGCCAACGAGCCCGCCGATGCAGCCACACGTGCCGCCGATGAGCCCGGCCGCCGCGCCGGCTGCGTTATCGTTCGTCGTTGTCGTCGTCGTGTCTTGCGCGAGCAGATTCGAAGCTGCGAAGACGAGGGGCAATCCCGCGTAGAGTCGTTTCATGACGACGTGAGTAGGCTATGGCGCGACGCGGTGTCAATCGTTATGGCCGAACGCGGCGGGAAATCCGCTCCACCTAGTCTTCCTCTTCGTCGTTCGTCTCGCGATACCAGGTCACGACTTGCAGCGTCTCACCGTTGTGCGCGAGATCTTCATGTGAGCGATAGCCGGTCATCTCCATCGCATCTTCCTCGATGACGAGCGCGAGGGTCTTGCCCGGAAAGGCATTCACTTCGCCTTTCGCGGTGATCTGGAGCTCGAACTCAGCGCTCTCGGCTTCGTGCGAAATCTCGCGATACGGAACCGGATCATCGTCGGCGAACTGAATGGTTCTCGCCGTGATCCGGAGTGTCTCGCCCCGGCCGTTCGACCAGTCTCCGATGTAAGGCCGCGGATCAGCCGCGATCGCGCTCGCGGCGAACAGGAAGAGGCACAGAAGCAGAGTCGGCAGGGTTTTCATGGCACACGCTGATAACGCGTCACTTGTCCTTCCACATCTCGAAGCTCCAGATTCTCAGCGTCGACCCGGACGGAAAACGCCAGGTGCTCAACGCCATCGAGCTGGATCTTCAGCTGATCGCCGAGAAGCGCATAACGCCCTTGGATCTTATCGCCGCCCGCGCTCTGCTCGATCAACGCGCCATCCTCACGGAACTCGACCAGATCGCTCCCGCTCGGTTCTTTCCAGCGACCGACAATGCTCGGCGGCGGCGGCGCCGAAGGCTGCGCGACGGCGCGCGGTGTTTTTCGAACGGGCGCTCTCGCCGCCGGTGTGCGCCGAATGAGCGGCGGAGCCGGCGGACGCCGCGGCGGTTTGGGCGGCGGCGGCAGCGAAGCCGCAAACCCGAAAAAGTTCATCCTTGTTCCATCTCCGACCGAACGACGAGCGGATGTGCGCGGTGCGAATCGTCGCTGGAAAAATTTGATGCGCGCCTACGACACGGCCGCCGGCACGGCAGGCTGCTAGCTGCGCGTCGCGAGCACGCGCTCGATGGCCCCCCGGAGCTGCGGCCAATCAACCGGCTTGGTGAGATGTTCCGAAAAACCCGCGGCCGAACTCGCCGCGCGATCGTCGTCCATGCCGAAACCACTCAGCGCGATTCCGCTTAAGCCGCGCTCTTTCAGCGCACGCATCAGCTCAAGGCCGCTGCCATCCGGCAGGCCGACATCACTCACCAGCACATCAAAGCGCTGCTCGTCCGCGAGCTGTCGCGCCTGCGCCAGGGAGGCGGCGTGCTGAACGACATAGCCGGCGTGCTCGAGGATGCGTTTCAAGACACGCGCGGTGTCTGCG
>JALZAD010000059.1 GCA_030948555.1 Verrucomicrobiota bacterium
GATGCCGGCGTGTCCCGCGAACGCGATCGACGAAGTGAAGAACGCGGTCCGCGCGGGCGGCGGTTACATCGCGAAGAGCTGCTGCGGCGCCGGGGTCTACGAGGCGCTGCGTTACTTCACGACGTAACGGCGAACTGCAGCCGCGCGTCTTCGGCAAGGATCTCGTTCAACGCCGGCCACTGCACCGTGCTGTCCATGTCGCGGAAGGCACGGAGATAAACGGCGACGGCTTCGGCGGGATATTTCTCGAGCAGTTTGTCGACGGCTGATTGCACCTTCTCCTTTGCCGGAGACGCGGGGATTTCTTCGACGGTGCCGTCTTCTTCGTGCGCAATTTCGAGCGCGTCGAGGAAGTCGTTGAGCATCGGCTTGTTCGCGCCGAGGAGCCACGCCTGGATCAGATGCGTGGCGAGCGTGTCGCTGATCGGCCGGCTGAGCGCATTCTTTAGCCATGGATACCGCTCGTTAGGCGGTTTCCGTTCGACAAAGATCGCGCGGAGATTCCGCTGGTTCGCGAGGCCCTGAATAGCCGCTTTGTAGACCGGCTTCTCCTCGGTGTGCAGGTAGTTAAAAATGTCCGCAGCCGTTCCGGCGGACATCTTTTGGAAGAGTTCGTGCGCCCTCATTAATCGCTAGTCGCGAGCGCGAGTGGGCGATCGGCTGCGACGCGTTCGGAGAATCGACTTGTCATGTAGGTAAGAAGCAGGACCCAGAAAGTGAGCGCGACGCTAAAGAGCGGAAACTGAAGCGCAAGCGGGAGCGAATAGATGATCGCCATCAGCGGCATCCACACAGCCCATGTCGCGAGCAAGGTCGGCACGATGCGCTCCCTGTAATTGGCCCACGTGAGCGAGCGGCGCACGGATGACCACGAGACGCCTTCGTTCTTCCATTCATAAACCAGCACCTCGGCCGGCGCGGCGAAGAATGGGTTGTAGCCGAATTGGTCGACGCAGATTTTTGCGAGCAACACGGCAGGCGTGACGACGTCGCCGAACCAGTAGGTGTTCAGGCGATACATCCAGTCGACGAGCACCGCATCGAAGCCCCACGACGGCACGGTGAAGACGAGATTGCGCAGATTTTTGCGCCGCGGTTTGCCGCCTTGGAAGAAGATGATGAGGAATAATTCCGGAACGATTGCTCCGGCGATAATCCCCGCGCCGATCACGAAGAGCATCCCGTAATGGCGACGTTGTTCCGCTAAAGCTTCCAGCGCGCGCGCGACAGTCGGACTGACGTAGTAGCCGATCAAAATCGCGAGCATGAGTGCTTGGAGGAGCAGCGCAGGAATTGCATTTGCGCGCGCCGCTTCCCAGCCGAGAGCGAGTGGATTGCGGCCTTTCTGCTGCGCGACGGACATGCGCGAAAAGCTGCCGCGTGCGCACATCCCGGCAAGCGCAAAAGCCGTGTCACCCCGAGGCTGGCGAAGCACGCCGAGGGACCTCACACAAGGTGTTTGGATCGTCGACTATTGGCAGGTTCCGCGGAGCACCCTGCGTGAGGTCCCTCGCCGTCTCCGCGGCTCGGGATGACATGCTCTGACTCGCGCGCAGCTTTGCCCGAGTCGTGCAAGCGAGGTAGATTGGCCGTGTGAAAGCGCTGATCACAGGCGTGCTGCTGAGCGAGCTCGAAGAGTTCGTGCTCGGCCGCGGTCTGCCGAAGTATCGAGCGAAGCAGATCACCGACTGGCTCTACAAGAAACGCGTCACGTCTTTCGACGCGATGACCGATTTGCCTAACGAGTTCCGCGCGCAGCTGGCGGAGGAGTTCGAGTTTCCTCCGAGCGAAGTGGTGCGCGTGCTCGGCTCGAAAGACACCACGCAGAAGTTCCTCTTTCGTTTGCGCGACACGAACCTGATCGAGTCCGTGCTCATCCCTGCATCACCGGCGTTGTACGGCGAAGCCTCGGACCGGCGGACGATCTGCGTTTCGTCGCAGGTCGGCTGCGCTTACGGCTGCAGATTTTGCGCGAGTGGACTCGACGGTTGGACGCGGAACCTCGATGCCGGCGAGATCGTCCATCAGCTCATCGCGGTGGAACAGCAAAGCGGCGAGAAGATCGACAACGTCGTTTTCATGGGCATGGGCGAACCGCTCGCCAACCTGAAGAACCTGAAGCGCGCGATTCAGATCATCAATCAACCGTGGGGCCTCGAGATCGGCGCGCGTCACATCACCGTGTCGACGAGCGGACTCGCGCCACAAATCCGCGAGTTAGCCGAGGAGCCGACGCAGTTCCGTCTCGCGCTTTCACTTCATGGCGCGACCGACGAGGTGCGCAGCCAGATCATGCCGGTTAACCGCAAGTATCCACTGCAGGTCTTGCTCGAGGCCTGCGACTACTACGTCGCAAAGAAGCGGCGGATGATGTTCGAGTACATCCTGATCAACGGGATAAACGACAGCGACGAGCAGGCGCACGCACTCGCGAAAATCGCGCGGCGCTTGTCGGCAAAGATCAATCTGATTCCTTACAACACGGTCGAAGGACTCGAGTGGTCGCGCCCACCACGTGCACGGCAGGAACGCTTCCAATCGATCCTGCGCGACAACGGCATTGTCTCGACTCTACGCCGCGAAAAAGGCCACGACATCGCCGCCGCGTGCGGACAGCTGCGCCTGCAGACCAAGCGCGAAGCGGTCGGCGCCGAAAACAGAGCTGCCTCCGCGACCGTGTCATCCTGAGGCTGGCGAAGCGCGCCGAAGGACCCCACAAAGGGTGCTTGGCTCGCGATCTGTCATTCGTTAGGCCAACCACCCTATGCGAGGTCCCTCGCCGTCTGCGCGGCTCGGGATGACACGCGCTTACTCTTTGTCCAACCTCCTACACCGCGGCACGATTCAGCTCGTCGATCGTGCTCCGAGGAACGAGTCGTCGCGTGACACCAAGCGCGGCCAGGCTGATCCCGAGTAGCAGCAACCCGCTGCCCGGTTCCGGGATCGTCGCAAGGCTCACGTTATCGATGCCAAGACTCGCGCCGCCGGTGCTCGCGTTCGAAAAAGTAAACGTGACGCTGCCGGAGCTCCCCGCGGTGAATCTGAACTGCTCGTTGACGAACGGAATCGGCGCGCTGCCATACGGTCCGCTCCCGACTGGGACGGTGAATGTCGTGGTTGCGGCTGCGACGCCGGCAAGCGTCAGCCGCAATGTCGGGTCGGGGTCACTGAATCCATTCGCGAGGGCGAACGAGAGTAGATAAGTCTGGCCGGCGATGAAGCCCGCGACTGTCTGCGAAATGCTGGCAGCGGGGTTAATCGCGACGAACTGAGTTCCGAAAGGCGTGGTGCCGAAACCCGCGTTGTTGTTGATCCGGAAGGCACTGCCGACAGTCGTCCATCCGGTGCCCGCGCCGGCGCCAAATTGTGCACTGCCGAGCGGTGGATCCTCGAAGCTGCCATTGACGATGGCCGGCTGCTGAGCATTCGCGGTCGCTAGAGCGATCGCCTGGGCGACGATCAGCAGGCCAGCTGCGAAACGTCCGATGGACGCCGAGTGTGGGTGGGGAATTCGATTCATTGGGTGTTTGTTCATGGGGGTTTTGCGCAATGCGCGTTGATGGTTGCTGGTCGTAACGCAGCAAAACTGATCAGGCTGGCTCAGCTATTTGAGAAATACTGCGATTCCAGCTCTCACCATCACTCGTTAGGCAGGCAGACGGCCAACAACCGCTCTTTCAACTTCGCGTCTCCGTCGCAGAAACAATCGATCACCGCAGCGCGCTGCGAATCGGATTCGCACTGCAACGCTGCGGTGAGGATCGCAGTCATCTCGCGCCAGCTAGGAACTGCCGCGGGCCGGGAAGTTATTTCCCGCCCATGGAACCGTTTCTCGTCGGCCACTTCGTGTTCACTCCGCTGAGATACGCGTTCTGATAGTTGTGCACGGCAAAGCCGCCGAAACGCCCATTAAAGGCGTAGAAGACTGCGGCGGCCGCGGCGTTCATCGCGCTCTGACCTTCCTCGAAGAACGTCTCGCGGTTTGAGATGGCGGTTGTTGTCGCCGGATCGCTTGTCTCCGCGCCCGCTAAAACCATCGCGCTCTTTCCGATGCTGTTCGCGTAGGCGATTTCATCCTTGTCGAGGCAAACGATGCCGTTAGTCGAGCAGTCCATCGGGCCGGCGAAATCGCGGTAGCCCATCACAACAACATTGCGCAGATCCATGCCGATGATGTGCTCGTAAACCTTCTTCGTGATGCCGCTGCCGGCGGGATACTCCAAGGTCGTGTCCCAGAAGAAACGAATCGCCGCGGACAACTTCATGCCGGCAGAAGCGAGTGTGCCGCGGATGCAGTCGTATTGCGCGAGCAATGCCTGGAAGTCTGCCTCGCTTTGCGGTTCGAGCGGCTCGACGTCGAGCACCACGCCATCGAACTTCGCCGTCGGGTGCGCCGCGTTATAGGCGACGACCTCCTGCATGCGCTGCTGTGGGAAACCGCTCGCGTCGCAGCCGAGTGATGGCCAATCGGGCGCGCCATAAGCGGCGTGCACGGAGATTCCTTTAGCGTGCGCGCGCGTGATTAGATCGGAAATCGCAGCTTCGTTGTACATGCGGCGGCCGGCGCTGTTTTCCGGATACGCGTAGACGCTGACGTAAAGTGCATTTACGTAGCTGGCAGCGCTGTTCGCGACCAGCGTCTGTCGCGCTGTGGCATCGGTTACCGGGTTTGCATGCGTCGTATCAGGGAAGACCCACAAAGCTTGCGTGTAGCTGTCCGATGGCGGCGCGGCGCACACGAACGATGTGACGAGGAAGGCGAGAGAAGAGAGGCGAGAGATTTTCATAAAACGTCTATTGATTGAGCGCGGAATCCCGCCGCGCACATGTCGCGGCGGGATTCGCAATTTCGTGGTGTATTGTGGCGCTGCGGATCAGTGCTTGACCGCGACCTTCCCTTCAGTCACGCCGACGAGATGACCGGTCGCGAAGTCGACCGTGCCTTCGAAAGTGGCGTGTCCGCTCACGCCCGCGTAGGCACCTGTGCCCCCGGTGAAGATGCCGTTGCCTTCGATCAAAGTCGGATTTGGCCCGAGTGGAATCTTCCCGACAAACTGTTCCGTCAGGTCGCCTTTCGTGCCGTGAATCAGGATCGTGCCGGTGACGGTGGCTTCTGTGCCGCTGCTGTTGACCTTCACAGTGAAGTCTTCGTGGCGGCTCGCTTCATCGCTGAACGCGCCGGCGACCGTGCTGGTGCCATCAGCCGTCGTCTGGCCGGTGAAGTCGAGCACCCAGCTGATAAGGATGCTCTTCTCGTTAGGCCGCTCGATGTTCTGGTCGTCCTTGTAACCGAGTGATTGTGCATTCGCAGCCGCGGCTGTGAACAGGACGAGGAGTGAACACGTATAGATCTTTATTTTCATATTCTGAGGATTGCTTTTGTTAGGCCCGATTGCTCTGGAAGCACGCTTTGCGTTCCGAAGACCAAGCTCAGCCGTAACGCAGAATTTCTGGCAGAAACGTCTCAGGAAATTGTCGCTCGTTGTGGAA
>JALZAD010000074.1 GCA_030948555.1 Verrucomicrobiota bacterium
TCGCGTTCCTCGCTTTGATCGGCGAACGCCGCGCGCAAAGTAAGGCGGCGGAATGGGACGAATTCATCGCCGCGAATCCTGACCTGCTCGACAAGAACGTGCTGCTGCGTTGGTACGGAAAAGAGCAGCTCGACTCCGAGTTGGCGCGTCGGACCTTCTGCCTGCCCGCGCGCGCAGAAACTGGCGATTAAGAAATACCGCTCTGCTGTGTCTGACTTCTCGAGGAGGGAAGATGGAAAAGACACAAGCATTGCTCTACAAACCAAAAGACCGCTGGCAGATCTGGGTCTGTCTGCTCGGAACGATTCTGTTGTTCGCCTGCGCGGTAGCGCTGGTGCGAGGCGAGCCGGCGGAGGCGCCGACAATCACACCGGCTGACGAAGGAATCCCGGTAACGTTTACCCCGGCGCTCCCGGAGCCGCCGCCGGATATGCAATCCGATGTCGCGGAGGAAAACCCGACGCCGGTGCCGGAAAGAAAGCGCGTGCCCGTGCACACCGCGCCGCCGATTCCGGAACCGACGAGCGCAGGCGTCGCCGGTCCGGCAAGCCTGAGTAGCGCCAAAGTGTTCGCTCTCTCCGCGCCACGTCCTGAATATCCGTATGAAGCACGCCGCCAACGCCTGACCGGATCCGGCGTTGCCGTCCTGCTAATCGACCCCGCGTCCGGTGCGGTCGCGAACGTCAGCATCGTGCGCAGCACGGGCAGTCCGATCCTCGACAATGCGGCGATCAGCGGCTTCCGGCGTTGGCGCTTCAGGCCGGGAAGCGTCTCGAAAGTCAACGCACCGATCACGTTCACCCTGACAGGTGCGGCCTACTAGTTGCACAATCTGGCCCGGCTCCATCGCGATGGAGCTGCCGATGGAGACGACGCGCGATGAAGCAGCCCTGGATTTCAAAGCGATTCTTGAGCGCTTCGAGCTACCGCTCCTGCGCTACGCGACCCGCATCATCGGCGACCAGGAACGAGCGCGGGACGTGGTGCAGGACACGTTCGTGCAACTGCAGCGCACGAAGCGAGAGGAGCACGATAACGCGCCGGCGAAATGGCTCTTCACCGTTTGCCGAAATCGCGCGCTCAACGTCTGCCGCAAGGAACGCCGCATGGCTTTCCTGGACGAGCAGCTATTGGAACGACAAAGCGCGCCGGAGCCCTGGCCTAACGAGCAGTTGGAGCGCAAGGAAGCGGGCTCCTTCGTCATGCGAATCATCGACACCCTGCCGCCGCGACAGCAGGAGGTGCTGCAGCTGAAGTTCCAAAACGACCTCAGCTACGCGGAGATCAGCGAGATCACGAAGCTGTCGGTGAGCCACGTCGGGGTGCTGATTCATACGGCGCTGAAAACTCTGCGCGAGCGCTACGCAGGAGCGTCTCGCGAGTTCATTCCATTCCATCCACGTCCGACGACATGAATCTGCACCCTGATGATCCAAAGCTAACCGCGTATGCGCTCGGCGAGTTGTTGGGCGATGAGGCGGCTGCGGTCGAAGAAGCGATCGCCCAATCCGCGGAAGCGCAGGCGTGGGTTTCGGAAGTTGGCGCGTTGGCCGGCACGATGCGCGCGGAGTTCGGCGCCGATCTCTTCGAGCGCAAGCCGCTCAACATTATGCCGCTGCCGGCGGCGCGAAGTTTCTGGTCGGTCGACCGCTGGGGGTCAATCGCCGCCGCCGCAGTGGTCGCGATCGCGGCGATTCCGGCGGCGGTGGTCTTAGTCGGGAGTTCGCCGGAGAGAAGCTCGATCGCGCGAACGCGTCTGGCGGGCGAGCCGGCGGACGTGCAGATGGAATTTGAAACGGATTCGCTCGACGCAGACATCGCTCCGGCTGGGACGCTGACCGGTCAGGGCGATCGCTTTGTTTCCGCGGCAGACAACCCGATCGCGACGTTCCCTCTTCGGGTGGGCAAAGCTTCGTACGGCGATGTGCAACGAGCGATCGCGTCCGGGTCGCTGCCGGCCCGCGCAGCGGTGCGGATTGAGGAGTTGATCAACTACTTCACCTACGATGACCCGTCGCCACAAGCAGATCGGCCGTTCGCGATCAGCGCGGAGGTCGCGGGGTGTCCGTGGCGACCGGAGCATCGGCTCATGCGTGTCGCCTTGAAGGCGCAGGGCACGTCATCGAGCGGTCGGGGAACGCTGCTCGCGCAGGATGTGACGGCGCAAGTGGAGTTCAGCCCGAGCCGCGTCAATTCCTATCGCCTTATCGGTTACGATCAGGCGCTGAGCGGGGGCGGGTCAGGCGAGATTCACTCCGGAGACGCGGTGACGCTTTTGTACGAAATCGTGCCGGCTGACGCGCTGTCGTCCGCGGCGGAAGCGGCGGTCGTCAGAGTCCACTACATGGCGCCGAGTGGCGGCGAAGCGCTCGTCGCGGAAGCGCTCGCAATCGACGACGGGCGCGACTTCGTCAGCGCGTCGCCCGATTTCAAATTCACCGCGGCGGTCGCGGAGTTTGGGATGTTTTTGCGCAGCTCGTCGGTCGAGTATCCGCGGACATTGAGCGCCATCGTCGAGCTGGCGAATGACGGGCTGGGATTTGATCCGGACGGACGGCGTGCCGAATTCATCACCCTGATCCGGCAAGCGCAGCGGCTAACGAATGGTTAGATCGTTTCGGCAGCGGCCGAGGTTTGTTGCGGCTTCACCTGCATCGCAAGGAATGCACCGACGAGCAGGACGGCGGCGCTGACCAGTTGAGCAGTCGTGAGCCTTTCGCCGAAGATCCAGGCGGAGAGACCGAGCGACGCGGCGGGGCAGACGAGCTGCAGGGTTTGCGACAGCGCGACGCCGAGCTCGCGAATCGCAATGTAGTAGAGGATGTGCGCGAGGCTGATGCAGAGCAGCGCGGAGAGAATGACGATCAGGTTCACGTGCGCAGTTGTGTGCAGCGGGGTGGTGATGTCGCCGAAGAGCAGCGTGAGTGGGAGGAGCAGCGCGGAGGTGACGAGGCTGATCAGACCGAAGCTGCGGATCGAGCCGAGCTGTGCCGATGGGCGTTTCACGAGCACGCTGTAGGCGGCCCAGCAGAACGTTGCGCTCAGAGCGGTGAGCACGCCAGCGAGCGGGACATGACTCGTCTCCGTCCCAGGCTGGAACCAGAAGACGCCGACCGCGCCTAACAAGCCAAACACGGTGCCGACTTGGAAGCGCCATTGCCGAAGAACCCAGCGTTCTTCCGGGAAGAAAATGAGCGCGAGAACGGCGGTGATGATGACCGAGGTGCGCATGAAAATCGCAAACACTCCGGGGCCAATGTAGAACAGCGCGAGGACCTGTGAGATCTGGTGGATGACGTTCGGAATCGCAGGGATGACGCAGGCCAAAAAGGCGCGTCGGTCGAGCGGATGTTTCGTGCTGCCGATGCCGATGAAGAGGAATGGCAGAACCGCCAGACACGCCACGGAGTAGCGATAGAAATTCTGCGCGTACGGATCGTAGTAGCGATTGAGGTAGAAAAGAAAAAGCGAGGGCGTCGACCAGATGACGACCGTCGCGAAGATCGCGGCGTAGCCTTTTGAAAGACGAGGCTGCGAGGTCGTCGGCGCGTCGTTCGCGCTTGCAATCGATCTCGTCATTTGCGGAAAAGTTTTCGCATCGGCCTGCAATCGCTCGGTTGCTCAGAAACGATGGATACGAGGAGGAACATGCTTATGACGAAGAGTCTAACGATGAAAGTTTTCGCGGTGGCCTTGTTGTGCGTTGCGCAGAGCGACGCGGCCTTTGCCCAGAAAGAAAAGAAGGGCGGCGGTGGCGCAACCGAGCACGCGAACAAGGCGGTACAATTTTCGCAGCAGGGCGCGTTCGATCAGGCGATCCAGGAATTCAGCGCCGCGATCGAGGCGAGTCCGAAGGACGCGCGGCTGTATCGCGACCGCGGCGGGATCTATCTGACCACGAAAAAATTCCAGGAGGCGGTAAACGACTTCGCGAAAGCGGTCGAGCTCGCGCCGAAAGACGCGACGGGGTATTCGATGCGCGGCGCGGCGGAAAGCGAGCTCGGTCAGCTCGACCCCGCGATGGCCGATTTCCAGAAGGCCTTGGAATTGAAACCTAACGACCCTGCAACGCTGGCTCGCCGCGGCCTCGCTTATTATCGCCAAAAGAACTACCAGGCTGCGCTCGACGACTACAACAATGCGATCGCCCAGAACCCGAACGACACGCTGGCGTTGAGCCGGCGAGCGGATGCCTACGTCGCGCTGAAGCAGTTCGAGCAAGCGAAGGCAGATCTGGAGACGGTGACCCGGGTGAAGCCGGACGATTTCACCGCGCAGGATCGATTGATGTACGTGCGCGGTCAGTTGCAAGCGAAAGCGGCGCCTCCGCCGCAGCAACCGGTCGTACCTGTCGCGACGCCGGTTCCCCGCCCGACGCCGAAACCAACTCTGATGACGCGCGAAAATATCCTGATCGCGATCGGCGGATTGATCGTGCTGATCATCGTCGGCTTCATCATCGGGAAGATCATGGTGACGCGGAGCGCAGACTAGCGCTCGTTCGCCACGCCACTGCGGCCGCTTGCAAAGCGGAGCGCGTATCACTTAGTTCACAACGATCATGAAACAGGCACACGCGATTTTTTTCACGACCCTTGCGGTGGCAGCGCTGAATGTTGCGCTCCCGCAGGCCATGGCGCAGGGCGATTCGGCCGAGCACACGAAGAAGGGCATCGAGCTGGCAAAGCAGAAGCAATACGACAAAGCCGCTGAGGAATTCGGCCTCGCGATGAAGGCGGACCCGAACGATGCGAAGCATTACCTGAATCGCGGTCGCGCCTATCGCGCAGCCGGCAAGTTCGACCAGGCGGCGGCTGATTTTAGCAAGCTGATCGAGATGGAACCGCAGGGCTCGAACGGCTACAGCGAACGCGGCAAGACGCGCGTCTCACAAAAGAAATTTGACGAGGCAATCGAGGATCTGTCCAAGGCCATTCAGATCGACGATGCGGATGTAGACAGCTACCGGTTCCGCGCCTTCGCCTATCTCTCAAAGAACCAGTTCGACAAGGCGGTCGAGGATTACAGCAGCGTGCTGGAAGAGAAGAAAAACGATCCGCAGGCGCTCGAGCGTCGCGCGTTCTGCTACTCCAGCTTGAAGCAGTGGGACAAGGCGATCGAAGACCTCTCCGCGTTCATCAAGCAGCAGCCGAAAGATGCCGAAGCGTATCGACGCCGCGGCTATGCCTACAGCCAGAGCGGAGATAACGCGAAGGCGCTGGCTGATTATCAAAAAGTGGTTGAGTTGAAGCCCGGCGATCAGGACGCGCAGAACGCGATCAAGGCGGTGCAATCACGCTCTGGCGCCGGCGGAAAACCGGCGCCGGCCGGAGCTGCATCGCCCGCGGCAGCACCTGCTGCGTCGCCACATTAAGGACGTTTTTGAGCTCGCGGCGGTGTGTTTTAGAGCGCGCGCGCGGCAGCGGAGAAAACTCTTTGACACCCTTGGGGCGGCTGTTAGTTTGCCGCCGCTTTTCGCCCGGAACGAGGAGGTCCCACGGCCGTTCAAATTGTAAAGTTTGATGCGGCTCTGGGACTTTTGATTCTCGGCGAGGAGCAACCGGTTGTCGGCAGCACTCGTTCAGCGAGATGACGGCAGCAGCGAGATTTGAAGCGCGGCCCACATAGCTCAGTTGGTAGAGCACGTCCTTGGTAAGGACGAGGTCACCGGTTCAATCCCGGTTGTGGGCTCCAGAAATGGCTCGCGATGCGGGGTAGATTAAACCCAAACCAAAAAGACGAAGTTTAGTTGTTAAACCAGAAGGAGAATCGAGATGGCTAAGGACAAATTCGAACGCAATAAGCCGCACGTGAACGTCGGCACAATTGGTCACGTTGATCACGGCAAGACCACCCTCACGGCCGCGATCACCACCGTCTTGTCGAAGAAGGGCTTCGCCCAAGCTCGCGCCTACGACTCGATCGACGCAGCGCCGGAAGAGAAAGAGCGCGGCATTACGATTTCAACCGCACACGTGGAATACCAGAGCGACAAGCGCCACTACGCGCATGTCGATTGCCCCGGCCACGCTGACTATGTGAAGAACATGATCACCGGCGCGGCGCAGATGGATGGGGCGATCCTCGTCGTCTCGGCGGCTGACGGTCCCATGCCTCAGACCCGTGAGCATATCCTGCTCGCGCGTCAGGTCGGTGTCCCGTCGGTTGTCGTCTTCCTGAACAAGGTCGACATGGTCGACGATCCGGAACTGCTCGACATCGTCGAGATGGAAGTTCGCGATCTCCTCACGCAGTACGAATTCCCGGGCGACGCGATCCCGATCGTGAAGGGTTCGGCGTTGAAGGCGCTGAACGGCGACGCCGACCAAGAAGCGAACATCCTCGCCCTCATCTCGGCGGTTGATGACTACATCCCCGTCCCAGAGCGCCCGGTCGATCAGCCGTTCCTCATGCCAGTGGAAGACGTGTTCAACATCGAAGGTCGCGGCACGGTTGCCACCGGTCGTGTCGAGCGCGGCATCCTCAAGAAGATGGAGGAAGTGGAGATCGTCGGCATTCGCGATACTGCGAAGACGACCGCGACCGATATCGAAATGTTCCGCAAGCTCCTCGATGAGGCGCGTGCTGGTGACAACGTCGGCATCCTGCTCCGCGGTGTGAAGAAGGAAGACGTCGAGCGCGGTCAGGTCATTGCCAAGCCCGGCACGATCAAGCCGCACAAGAAATTCAAGGCGGAGGTCTACGTCCTTTCGAAGGAAGAGGGTGGCCGTCACACGCCGTTCTTCACCAACTACCGCCCGCAATTTTACTTCCGCACCACGGACGTGACCGGCACGGTCAAGCTCCCGGAAGGCGTTGAGATGGTCATGCCCGGCGACAACGTCAGCGTTGAAGTCGAGCTCATCACGCCGATCGCGATGGAGAAGACGATCCGGTTCGCTATTCGCGAAGGCGGCAAGACCGTCGGCGCAGGTCGCGTCGGCGATATTCTCGATTAATTTACTCGCTGCTTGCTCCTGCTCGCTTGATTCGAGCAGGAGCGGGCGCGAAGGACAGAAGCACGAGTTTTAGGTCAGTAGCTCAATTGGTAGAGTAGCGGTCTCCAAAACCGTCGGTTGGGGGTTCGAGTCCCTCCTGGCCTGTTCCGTTATCTTCCCGAAAGCCTTTTGTGATTTCCAAAGCGAGAAACTTCTTTAGCGAGGTCCGGGTCGAGCTGCAAAAAGCTTCCTGGCCTTGGGATCCCAAAGAGCGCGGCATGAAGCGCTACAAAGAGCTGACCGACTCGACCCTCGTCGTCATCATCGCGATGCTCCTGCTGGGCGGTTACGTCGCGCTCTTCGATTTCGTGCTCGTCAACATCATCCACTTCTTCACCCGCATTCACTGATGGCCGCCCTCGCCCCAAAAGATCAGTGGTATGTGGTGCACGTGCTCTCCGGCCAGGAGAACAAGGTGCGCGACAACATCGCAAAGCGGATCAAGACAGAAGAAATGGGCGACGTGGTTTTCGAAGTGCTCGTCCCGACAGAGCGCGTGTCCGAAATCAAGAAGGGCAAAAAGAGCGAAACGACGCGCAAGTTTTTCCCGGGGTATCTCATCGCGAACATGCACCTGCTCGATGAGAACAATCAGCTCGTCGGCCGGACCTGGTATTTCATCCGCGACACTCCTGGCGTGATCGGTTTCGCCGGCACTAAAGACAAGCCGATCCCGATGCGTGCGTCGGAAGTTGAAAGCATGCTCGCGCAGATGCGTGAGCGTGAAGAAAAGGTCAAACCGAAGGTCAGCTTTGAAGTTGGCGAGACGGTGAAGGTCGCCGACGGCCCCTTCCAGAATCAAAACGGAATTGTAGAAGAGATCGATCCGGAACGCGGCAAGCTGCGCGTTTCGGTTAGCATCTTCGGACGATCAACTCCGGTCGAGCTCGAGTATTGGCAGGTCGAGCGAGGATAATTTTTATGGCGAAAGAAATCGTTGCTCACATCAAGTTGCAGATCCCTGCAGGTCAGGCCAACCCCGCACCGCCAGTCGGCACCGCGCTCGGACCTCGGGGCGTCAACATCATGGCGTTCTGCAAAGAATTTAACGCCGCCACCCAGAAGCAGGCCGGCGACATTCTGCCGGTTGTGATCACCGTCTTTAAAGACAAGAGCTTCACCTTCATCACGAAGAGCCCGCCGGCCGCCGTGCTACTCAAAAAAGCAGCGAACATCGCCGCCGGTTCAAAAGAGCCGAACAAGAACAAGGTCGGAAAGATCACGCGCAAGCAGATCATGGAGATCGTGAAGACGAAGGGCAAAGATCTGAACTCGCGCACCGATGAAGCCGGCTTCAGGATCATCGCTGGCACAGCCCGGCAGATGGGTCTCGAAGTGGTTGACTAAGCTGCGAGCGGCTTGGCCGCTCTTGCATTTTCCGGCGGCAGACGTAATCCGCTCGGATGATTACGTCGTCCTTCCTGCGCCGCTCGTTGATTGTCTTCAGCATGGCCGTCGCTGCTGCGGCACAAGCCGCTGATTCGACAACCTACGTTCTGAAAGCGGCGCGGCTTTTCGACGGCAAGTCGAATGCGCTCATGCCGAACGGCGTGGTTGTCGTTCAGGGCGGACGGATCGTTGATGCAGGGCCGAACGTCGCCGCGCCTGCGGGCGCTGAGGTCATCGATCTCGGTGATGCGACGCTGTCGCCCGGGTTTATCGACGCGCATACGCATCTCACCTCGGATTACTCGAAGCCTTACAACGAGCGCCGCCTCGAAGACTTCGAGACCACGCTTCCACTTGCCGCTTACGAAGCGATTCCGAATGCTGAGCGCACGCTCAACGCCGGTTTCACGACTGTGCGCGATCTCGGTAGCAGAGCGTTCATGGATGTCGCGCTGCGCGATGCGATCGGTAAAGGACTCGTTCGCGGTCCACGGATCCTCGCCGCGACGAAAGGGATTGGCGCAACGGGCGGACACTTCGACGAGACGAACGGGTATCGCGACGAAATCTTCGGTCGTCAGCTGGATTATTCAGACGGTATCGCCGACGGACCGGAAGCGATTCGGAAAGCCGTTCGTTACGACATCAAGAATGGCGCGGACGTGATCAAGGCCGCCGTGTCGGGTGGTGTGCTTTCGATGAAGGATGAAGTCGATGTGCCGCAGTTAACGCCGGAAGAGATTACGATGCTGGTGAATGAGACGCATCGGCTACGCAAGAAAGTGGCTGTGCATTGTCATGGCGACACCGCGGCAAGGGACGCGATCAACGCCGGCGTCGATTCGATCGAGCATGGCTCATTTCTGAAGAAGGAGACGCTCGCGATGATGAAAGCGAAGGGCACTTATCTCGTGCCCACGCTCGAAGCGACCGAATACATCATGGGCAAAATCAGCGCCTATCCCCCGACGATTCAGGAGAAGGCGAAAGCGGCCGCTGCGGCGCGCAGCGACATGTTCCGCAACGCGGTGCAACTCGGGGTGAAGATTGCGTTCGGGACCGATGCCGGCGTTTTTCCGCACGGCACAAACGCGAAGGAGTTTGCACTTATGACCGGACTCGGCATGCAGCCGATCGATGCGCTGCGCGCGGCTACATCCGTAGCGGCGGATCTGCTCGGTGTCTCCGCCACCAGCGGCACATTGGAGAAGGGGAAGTTTGCAGACATCATCGCGATTCCCGGCGATCCCACTACGGATATCAGTGCGACGGAGCGCGTGTCGTTTGTGATGAAGGACGGCGTGGTGGTGAAGAACTCCGCGAAGTGACGCGTGCCGAAGCGTCAGCTTCGCGAAGCCCTCAACAAGTAATCAGCGCGAGACGACGGCCACGCGAGCCGCGCGATCATTCGCCTTCCCGATGTAATACAGCGAGACGTCGCCCGCCCCGTAAACTGGGTAAAACGCGTAGGGCTGCCCCTGGATATAAACCGGGCTTTGCCAATCAATCGCGAGCGGACGTGACGCGAAGTTCGAACGGACGGAAACGGTGTCGTTGAGCGCGAGGCGATTGTCGCGCACATCATTTCGCTCGTTGTACGGCGTGTGGCGCCAGTTGCGCACGGCGTTCGTCGGGAAGAAGTCGCTCGCGAACGCTTCGTCTTCGCTCGTGAAGCGGATCGGGCGCGTGACTTCTGTCACGGTGCGAACGTTGTCGATCATGACCGGTTCGACGTGGTCTTCTCCGGCAAAGCGGTAGGAGTAGAACGCGATCTCGTAATCAAGGCCGCCCCACTGGCTAAGATTAAGCGGATGACCGAAGGCAACGTTGAAAACATGCACGTTGCTGGCGGCGATGTTTGCTTCGCCTCTTGGCGCTGCCATCGGATGAGCCGCTTGCCGCGCCGCATCGCGTCGTGCTTGGAAGGCGCTCGCATCGGCTGCGGCCAAGGTGATGCCGGGTCGGCGCAAAGTCTGAATCAGGGACTCACGCGCACCTTGTTGTTTCAGCGTGTTCTCCTGCTCCGCGGTCAGCGGGAGGAGGAGTTTTCGTTGTGCGACTTCGCGGACGATCGACTTCTCGCTCTCACGAGCACGGACAAGGAGAGAGACTTCATTGAAATCAATCGGCTGCGCAAAAGCGCCAGCTACAGTGAACGCCGACGCGAAGATCAGCGTCGCCTGCAGAATACGTTTGGGGGTTTTCATAATTGTCAGATTTGTAACAGGATCGCACGTCCTGACAATCCCGGACTTCTTCGCACCGTGCCCAAGCCGTGACGAGCCCTTATATATGCCCTTGCCGAAGCGCTGCGCTATCTCTTCACCTGGGTCGGGTGGGCACCGAGCGTGTCTCCGGATCGTGCGCGAACAATCGTCGCGTCCGCCGAATTAATCACGCCGTCGGCGTTGACGTCTGCGCGAAAATTCGTGACGCCTGCGATGCTGCCGGAGCCGTTACGCGCGATCGTTCCATCGGCGGAGTTAACGGAGCGGTCACCATTCACGTCACCGGCGAGGAAGCTGATATTCGCACTCGCGAATGGCAGCGTACCGGTTGCTCCTGTGACATCTTTAGCTGTGACCGTCACGACCTGCGCATTGGTTACATTCGTTAGGTTCACGACCATTTCATTGCCGCTGAACTGCACGCTACTGACGCTGCCAGCCGAAGTCGTCGCAGTTCCGCCTGTGACCGGGATGGTGAAGGTGAATACAATCTTGTGACTCCCGAGAGGCACCTGAACGCGATCTTCAACTCCGGTCGGTCCGAACAGTGGCATCGGGATATCGAATGCGCCGGACGACCCATGCGCTTTGCGGGAAGCCACCTGGACGAGTTGCGGCGGGAGAGGCTGGAGCAAGAAGCCGCGCGTGTGCCCAGCGACGCTAGCGTCGCCGACAATTGCGCCGGGGTTGTTAATGGCGATCGCGCGTGTCAGGACCAAGCCCAATCCAGGAGGGATGACGGAGTTGAGGTCAGTGGCCGGGCTGCTGCTGTTTGCCCACAAGACCGCACGATCAATTGTGAAGGCCGGATCGAATGCTTCCCCAACGACCTGGCCGGCATCGTTGATCCCCGACGGCTGCGCATTGCTGATCTCCGGACTGAGCGGTGCGAGGGCCATGCCCGGGCTGGTGCTGCTCGCCCAGAACACACCTTTTACGTTCGAGAACGAATCATTAAAGGCGTAACCCGCAATTTGTCCGGAGTTATTGATGTCGTCGGCCTCGCTGCCCGTTAACTCGCCGCCGAGCGTACCTAGATCAACCGGAGTGCTCCCGCTGCTCGCCCAGAAAACGGCATGGGCAATGTTGACATCGTTGTTGTAGGCGACGCCGACAATTTGTCCGGCGTTATTCAGGCATCGCCGCGCGCCCAGGCCGGTACCGGTGTAGCTGCCGGGTAAGTTCATTAGTGTAATCGGCAAACTCGAAGCATTGCTCCAGAAAACCGCATAACCAGCAGAGCCATCATCGTTAAATTCATTCCCGACGATCTGACCATTCGCATTAATGTGGAGCCCGTTATAAAGCGGATACTCACCTGGCGCAGCGAGAGTAGCTGCAGCGCTGGTGCTATTCTGCCAGTAGACAGCGTGATCAGGGCCGGGACCGGCCTCGCCCACTGATCCAACTATCTGCCCATTGTTGTTGACCGCGTATGCAGAACCTGGGGCGCCGCCCATGAGCTTCAGTGCGTTGCCACCAGCGGGCCAGAAGAGAGCATTCTGCACGGAGTGGTCTGCGTTAAACTCCCTGCCGGTGATCTGACCTAAGTCGTTAATCCCACGAGCAACGCTTTCACTTGCATCTGCACTGACCAGCCCGAGGTCGCGGACGGAGTAGAGCGCAGGCCTTGGCACGAGGATGAAGGAGTGGGTGTGACCGCCGATTGTTCCGCGTCCAGTAATCATCCCTGAATTATTGATCGCGACCGCATCTTGTAGAAGCCAGCCTGAACCGGGCTGGATCAAATCGTTCAGGTCAATAGGTGCGCTGGTGTTATCCGGCCACAAGAGCGCATGCTCGATCGAGCCATCGGCGGTAAATGCCGACCCGACAATCTGGCCGCGTTCATTAATCCCTGACGCATTCGACTCGCTTAATTCCGCACTCAGCGCTCTCAGTTCAACGGCCGCACTGCCCCCACTCGCCCAGAAGGCGGCGCGGGTCGCAGCAAAGCCATCACTCCAGGCTTCGCCAACGATCTGGCCTCGGTTGTTGAGTGCTTCCGCAAAGCCGTGGGTCAAGTCACCGCCGAGCGCGCCGATATCGATCGCCGCACTGCTGCTGCTGGGCCAGAAAGCCGCGTGATCGATCGTGTCGCCGTCATTGAAGATTCCGCCCACCACCTGGCCCGGGTCGTTCAGATTGTGGCGTGCGCCTAGTCCGCTGTTCGTTAGGCCAGGTAATCCTTCCAGGAGCACGGGCGAACTGGATGGGTTGTTCCACAAAGCGACGCGCCCGGCGGAAAAATCCGCATTGAACACATTGCCGGCGATCTGCCCGCTTGCATTGATCGCGAGCGCGTTCGCGTTGGGATAAACTCCAACGGCTGGCACAAGGAAAATCACTCCGCTGCTGCTACTCGGCCAGTAACCAGCGTGAGACATATTTGTAGAGTCGTCGAAGACTTGTCCGGCGATCTGACCGCTATTATTGATCCCGTAAGCAGAGCCGTCGGGTCCGCCTCCATTAAGTAGGACTGGCGTGCCACTCTTTGGCCAGTAGACGGCCTGAAGAACGGAGAAATCCGGTTTATAGAACCGGCCCACAACCTCGCCCGCGTCGTTGATCCCACGACCAACGCCCTCGGTCAGGTCGCCGCCCGCCGGGCCAAGGTCGATAACGCTGTACGCAGCTGTCGGCTGGTCCGCCGCTACCTCCGTTGAAATGGCGGATAACAGTGCTGCGATGGCGACGGTGAGGC
>JALZAD010000099.1 GCA_030948555.1 Verrucomicrobiota bacterium
GTAAGCGAAACGCTCATCGCGCCCTACGCGGACGCGACAATCACTTCCATCGCTACGGCTCTGTCACCGGACAAACGACGAAATTTCAGTGAGTGGCTTGCGCGTGATGTCGGGAACAGCGGCCGCTTCCGCCGGATGGCCGACGACGAGCAGCAGAAATGGCTTTTCGTGCGCCGGGCGTTTGAGGATGCGGTTCAGAAACGCCATTGGGCTGGGGGTGTGCGTGAGCGCGACGAGACCTGCGTGATGAACTGCCGCCACCAGGAATCCGGTCGCGAGGCCGACCGATTCGCTGGCGTAGTAGTGCTTCATGCGCGTGCCATCAGGTTGCACGCCGTACGGTTGCGCAAAGACCGCGATCAACCACGGCGCGATCTCGAGAAACGGCTTCTTCGAATCGGTGCCGAGTGGCGCGAGCGCCGCCAGCCACGCGGCTGGTGCTCGATGCTCGTAGAATTCGCGCTCTTCCTCTTCGGCTGCCGCGCGGATCTCGTATTTCACGGTAGAATCTGCGACCGCGACGAAGTGCCAGGGCTGCAGGTTCGCCCCGCTCGGCGCACTGCCAGCCGCACTGAGGCACGACTCGATGACCTCGCGTGGAACGGGACGCGCGGAAAATTCGCGAACGGTTCGGCGTCGTTGCATGCGTTCGTTGAACGCGGTGGCATTTGCTCTTAGCTCCTCGTCCGAAAGCGGTGGGCGCGGCGCAAGTGGGATGAATCGTGGAGTTTTCACGTAGGAACAACGTAGCGGCGCGCTTCGAAAGCGCTGTCGTTCACTTTTCTTTCGTCGCCCCGCTCTTCGCTAGCGCTTTCTTGGTCGCGCGACTCACGATGATGGTGACAGCAATTGTCGCTACAAGGCCAGGACCAAGCAGCACATATTTCAAAGTCGAGCCGCCACCACCGCCAGTCAGTCCGGCTTTACCTGCGCCACCAAGGTATGCGTAAAGCAAGGTGCCAGGCAGCATGCCAACGGCCGGCGCGAACAGGTAAGGTAGAAAACCAACCGCCGTTACACCTTAAAAATAGTTACTTAGGTTAAAGGGAATGAGCGGACTAAGGCGTAGCAGTCCCCACGATCGTCCAACCTTACTCGCCAATCGCGGTATCGCTCGCGGCGAAATTCTTGTTGCCCTTCGTTGCCGCGTTCACTCGCTCACGGCCAAGATAGCGCGCGCGGAGAAACGCAAAGGTTGCGCCGATGATCGCCCCGGCCAGCGCGACGGCAGTTCCGGCGCCGATCTTCGGAATGCTGGCGCGGCTTCCTGTTGCGATGACGAAGTTGCGCGCGCGCAAACGCTGGCCGTCGACTTCCACTTCGTGCGGCGAAATGAAGCGTGCTTCACCCCGAAACACATCGACGCCTAACGACTCGAAGCGCTCCTGCGAATCGTTCGGCGCGATCTTGGCGCGACGGGATCGCATCCGTTCCATCACGTCGCGAAACTCGAATTGCGGCTCTTGCTTGCGCAGCCCCCACTTCTCCGCTTCGCGCATGCGCTGAGCGAGACGTGCAGACGAAATCAGCGCCTTGCTTGGGACGCAGCCGAAGTTCAGGCAATCGCCACCCATTTTGTGGCGTTCGATGAGCGCGACTCGGCCGCCGAGTGATGCCGTCCCGGCCGCGGTGACCAAACCCGCGGTGCCGGCACCGATGACAACCACGTTATAAAGTCCGGAGCCTTTTTGCGTGGACATAGCCAGGATCGTGGAGAGGTGCCACGTTCGTTTCAGGAAGCCCGGAGATCAGATAACGAATCGTGAGGGCGAGATCGCGGATCGTGGTGCTGGCCGGTCCTAGTTTTTCGAACCGCCGCGGCGAGGAAATAACCGACGGGCGCAGTGTTACCGTTCGCCCGAAACTCCGGAGTCGCCGCGAGAAATCGAGGTCCTCGAAGCGCGCCACGTCGCGGAAGCCTCCGAGTTGAAAGAAGGCATTGCGCCGAACGAACATCGCCTGGTCGCCCAGATGCCAGCCGATAAGTTGATTTCGCAGGCGCGCGAAAAGACAGGTCACGCGCAGGATGAGCGATGGAGACGCGTAGTGCCTCGTAAATGCGCCGCCGACCACGTCGCTATCCTGGAGAGCGTGCAGCATATGATTCAAGGCAGCAGGAGGCAGCAGGGTGTCCGCATGCAGAAACAAAAGGACCGCGCCGCGCGCCTTTCGGGCTCCGAGGTTCAACTGAAAGG
>JALZAD010000115.1 GCA_030948555.1 Verrucomicrobiota bacterium
GCGTGGTCGACGTCAAATTTGCCGCTGCGATGAGCAAGCTCGGCGCCCTTGCCGTCTTGAATCTCGAAGGCGTGCAAACGCGCTACAAAAATCCCGACGAAGTCCTGCTCAAGGTTGTCGAGGCGGACAAGTCGGAGGTCACTGGATTGCTGCAAAAGATCTACACCGAGCCGGTGCAGGAAGATCTGATCGGCGCCCGGGTGCGCGAGATGAAAGACCTCGGCGCGATCGCGGCGGTCAGCTCGATCCCGCAGAAGGCGGAGCGCTTCGGTGCAATCGCGCAGGAAGCCGGCGCGGATGTGTTCGTTGTGCAAAGCACCGTCTCCACGGTGGAGCATCTCTCGACGGAGTATGAGTCGTTAGACCTGCGCAAGTTCTGCAAGAACATGCGCATTCCGGTGATCGTCGGGAACACCGTCACCTATGAAGTGACGCTCGCAATCATGGAATGCGGACCGGCTGCCGTGTTGATCGGCGTCGGTCCCGGCGCGGCTTGCACATCGCGCGGCGTACTTGGCCTTGGCGTGCCGCAAGTCACCGCGACGGTTGACTGCGCCGCGGCGCGCGACGCTTACTTCAAGAAGAGCTCGCGCTACGTGCCGATCATCACCGACGGCGGCATGAGCAAAGGCGGCGACGTTTGCAAAGCGTTCGCCTGTGGAGCGGACGCCGTCATGGTCGGGAGCGCGTTTGCGAAAGCGTATGAAGCGCCGGGTAAAGGTTACCACTGGGGCATGGCCACACCGCACGCGAATCTGCCGCGCGGCACGCGGATCAAGGTCGGCGCGACCGGCTCGTTGAAGCAGATCCTGTTCGGCCCGGCGGAAGTCGATGATGGCAGCCAGAATCTCGTCGGCGCGATCACGACTTGCATGGGCAACGTTGGCGCCTGCGACATCCCGCAATTTCAGCAGACCGAGATCATCATCGCGCCTTCGATCAAGACGGAGGGCAAGCTGTTCCAAAGCGTGCAGAGCGTTGGAATGGGAACTCGTTAGGCAATGATCAACGGCACCCGCAGAGCAGTCATCACCGGTATTGGCGTGATCGCGCCGACCGGAAACGACCTGCCGACCTTCTGGGAAAATCTCAAGAACGGCGTCAGCGGGATCGACCGGTTCAACGCCTTCGACTCGACCGATTACGACTGCAAAATTGCCGGTGAAGTCCGCGATTTCGACCCGAAGAAATACTTCAAGAACATCAAAGACGCGCGCCGCACCGATCGCTTCGCGCAGTTCGCGGTCGCCGCGGGCAAGATGGCGCTCGAAGACAGCGGGATCGATTTGGAAAAGACGGCGCTCGATCGATTTGGCGTCGTCGTGAGCAGCGGAATCGGCGGGCTAAGAACCCTCGAGGATCAGCACAGCATGCTGCTCAACAAAGGACCGGGCCGCATGTCGCCGTTCACGATTCCGATGTTGATCAGCAACATGGCCGGCGGCCTGATCTCCATGGAATGGGGTCTCGGCGGACCGAACATCTGCATCGTGACTGCGTGTGCGACTTCGACCAACTCGATCGGCGAAGCGTGGCGCATGCTACAGTTCGGAGACGGCGATATCTTTCTCGCCGGTGGTTCGGAAGCCTCGATCGTGCCGATCGGCATTGGTGCTTTCGCCTCGATGAAAGCGCTCAGCACACGGAACGATGATCCGAAAGCCGCCTCCCGTCCGTGGGATCGTGGACGCGATGGTTTCGTCATGAGTGAGGGCGCCGGGATTATCGTGCTCGAGGATCTCGAACATGCGCGTGCGCGCGGCGCGAAGATCTACTGCGAAGTGGTCGGCTATGGCGCGACGGCTGATGCCTATCATATGACCGCGCCTCCGCCGGATGGAAATGGCGCGATCCGCGCAATGAAGATCGCGATGAAGCACGCGGGCGTGAATCCCGAAGACATCGACTACGTCAACGCGCATGCGACGTCGACCGGCCTCGGCGATCTGGCGGAAACACGTGCTCTAAAAGCAGTGCTCGGCGAGCACGCTTACAAGACATCAATCAGCTCGACCAAGTCGATGACTGGCCACTTGTTAGGCGGCGCCGGCGCAGTTGAAATGGCGGCGTGCGCACTGGCGATTCGCGATGGCGTGATCCCTCCGACGATCAACCTCGAAGATCCCGACGACGAGTGTGATCTCGACTACACGCCGAACGTCGCGAAGGAGCGCAAGGTGCGCATTGCGATGAACAATTCCTTCGGCTTCGGCGGACACAACGCGACGCTCATCGCGCGCGAGTTCGTCGGCTGAGTTGCTGTAGCGTCCGCTGTCTTAGAGGACTGTTGCGCGGCTTCGTCACCGATGTGCGCTGAGGACAGCGCGCGCTACAGCCCACTGCGCGAGTCGTTCGGTTACCTCGCTATTCCGCGAAGACAGGCGTCTGCATCACGTCCGTGGGATCAAACGTAAAGCCGTGTCCGTGTTCGTTGCGCGAGAAGCTGTTCAACAGCCCCGCGACTGCTTGCGCGGTGCTCGAGGAATAGAAGCGCACCAGCCCGACGGTCGTTTTGCGGCCGAAGACCGTGATCATGATCGTGTCGTCATCGACCGAGTTCATGAACATGTGGTTCCCATTGCCTTGGTGATAGAGCGCATTGAACTCGACCTCGCCGATCCGTCGTGCGAGCTCACGCGTGGCCGCGAACGAGCCGGCGGCGAGCGCCGCGATGATGGTCACATCCATGACGTTGATGTCGCCGCATTGCGAAATGACGTTGCCGCCGCGGTCGATCACGATCGTCAGATCGGACTCAGATTTCTTCAGGAATTCCGCGAGCACGCCATCGAGCGTCGCGACATCCTCAATCGTTAGGCAAGGGATGGCGTTCATTTTCCGGCGATTTGCGGCTGCGAGATGCGCATTGGCTCCGCCGGGATTGCCACCGGCGCGGCCGGCGTGTTCGGCACGTCGCTGCCTTTGCTGAATTTGTGCAGCAGGATTTGTGAGACGGCATTGAGCGAGGCGAAGACGTTCTGCCCTGTGCTCGAGATGACCTCGAAGCTCTGCACGCGCTTCTTCCGATTGTTCAGCACGTACTCGAGGTAGTTCACCGGCGCGACGTTTTCGAGGTCGCGCTTGTTGTACTGAATGACGTAGGGGATCTCGTCGATCGAGACGTTTTGCTTCGCCAGGTTGTCCTCCAAGTTCTTAAAGCTCTCGACGTTCTCCTCCATCTTTTCCCACTGCGAATCGGCGACGAAGACAACGCCATCGACGCTGCGCAAAACGAGCTGCCGCGTGGCGTTGTAAATCACCTGGCCCGGCACCGTGTAGAGCTGGAACTTCGTGACAAAGCCTTTGATCACGACCGCGTTCAGCGGCAGGAAATCGAAGAACAAGGTGCGGTCCGCTGCCGTCGCGAGCGAAACAAGATCGCCGCGGTTCTGCGGGTTAATGCGCTGATGGATGTAGCCGAGGTTCGTCGTCTTACCGCAGAGCGCTGGCCCGTAGTATACGATTTTGAACTGAATCTCCCGGCTCGCGTAGTTGATGATCGACATGGTGATTCCTAGGCGGGCTGCGAATACGTCTCTGAAAGTGCGCGCACGATGCGATCCAGCCGGGCGCGAGATTCCGCCGGGAGCTCGCTCTTCTCGTGCAAGGCAGCGAGGCAAAGATTGTCGTGCATGAAGAAAGTCACGGAGGCGGCGGTGCAGGAAAGCGTCATGCCGCGTAACGCGCCGAGCTTCGTTTCGGTGAGATGGTTCTCGACCCGCTGCATCATCGAAGGCGCCATCGCGCACAGGCCTTCCGTCTCGTATTTCTCGGGCAAGCTGCCCGCCAGGTTGAGGCCGTCGCCGAAGAGCAAGGCGCACGCTTTCACGCCTGCGATCTTCTCGACTTGCGTCACGATATCGCGCGGGTCTAACGAGTCGTCGGTGTGGAATTCTTCCTGTAAGGCAGTGCGCTTTGGCGGAGCTGGCGCGGGCTCTTCCTCCGGCTCGATCGCTTCGAGTTCGTCGTCGATTTCCGGGATCGCTTCTTCGATCGCAGCTGGCTCGGGAGTGGCTTCGACCACCGGCTTGGCCAGGGGTGCGAGCGACGTCTTGAAACGCTTCGCGTCCTCTTCTGCGGTGGCGGCAAAGGGCGTTGCGTAATTTGCTCCTCGCTCCTGCTCTTCCTGGTCGTCGCGCATGCGCAACGCAGCGGCCGGCAGATTTTGGAGCACGTCCTGGAGCGGCAGCGAGATTGGCGCCGCGATTTCCTTCGCGCTGAAGAGCGAGCGGAATTTCTCCGGCAACGCCGCCGCAAAATCATCAGCCGAAAGAGTAACGCGACCCGACGCGAGCTGCGGCTCGACCAGCGAAAATGGAAACTCCACGCGCGTGTCCGCAGGCACGACCGAGATGTCGCCGGTCAATTGAAATGGAGGCAATCCTTCGAGGATTGGCTTCAGCGGCAGCAGGATCTTCGGTGCGTTTTGCTTCGCGGATTTCGCTGGCCGGGGCGCGGATGCAGTTGGCATCCCGCCATCAGCGCTCGCCGAAAAAGTATCTTTGGTTAGCCACGCTTCGACCGGTGCTGGTGCGGGCGCGGGCGCTTCCTCCTGCTTCGGAGCGGCCGTGGAAAGTTTGAATGGAATGCGTGTCGGTGCCGCGGGCGCAGGGGCCGGTTCCGCCGCCGGTTTGGGCGAGCTAGTTGGAACGGACGCGCCGCCGCTGGAGGCTGGAACTCTCTCCGCGGCGGGCGCGCCCGCTCCGTTCGGTGTAAGCTTGAAAGGGATTCTCGTCGGCGCCGCAGCCGGCTTTTCGTCGACGCCGTTTGAGGCTGGCGCGCTCGGTGCGCCATTGCTGTGGCCGTTCGATTTGAAAATGTTGTTGGCCGCTGGAGCAGGCGTTCCACTTGGCGGAACGAACTCGGATTTCGCCGCTGGTTCCGGCTCGGCCGCAGCGATCGATTCGGCGGTTGCAGGCAGCACTCGGACTGGCGGCAGCGAGTCGGCCATGAGCGGGCGCGTCGTCGTGCCGAACTTCTTGTCATCCTCGAGCGTGACCTGCAGGAACGGCGTCTCCACCTGCGGCACTGCGTGCTCGGGATGCTGGTCGGCGCGCATCTGTACGCTCGTGAATTGCTCGAGCACTTTGATGAACGGCAACGCCACCTGCGTCGTATCCGAAGGCGCTACCGGTCGAACGAAAATCTCCGGGACCTGATCGTAGACGGTCGCGATCGAGACGGTCGGTTTGCCGTTCGCCATCCCGCGCTCGAGCTCAGCCGCTTTCAGAAGGATGCGCTGATTCAACTCCGCGTTGGAAAGCGCGCGCACAAATCCCGGCGGCATTTCCGCCACGACGTCCGCGAGCACGAAGGGCAAGGCGCGTTCGACTTTCGGATCGAGCGCGACCGCCACCGCGGGCGGCAGGTGGTTGCCGTGCGAGGCGGGCGCGTTCATCGCGATGGTCGGCCGCTGCGCCGGTGCAGGCACCGACTGCGGGAAAACTGGAGCCGGCGCCGTGCTCGATGCGGCGGCGAATGGATCAGGCGCTCCGCTCACGCGAGTCGCATTCGGCATCACGGTTTTGCTGAACCGATCGCTGCTCGGCTTATCGACGACGGCCGGAGGAGGCGGCGGCGTCTTGGCCTCCGGCTCTTTGCGTTTGAAAAGACTGCGAAGAGAAAATGCCATGTCCCTAGTGGTCCTCTGCCGTGACACGCCAGACTTCTTCCAGCGTGGTGATGCCCTCGATCGCCTTGTCGATGCCGACCATGCGCAGCGTGCGCATGCCTTCGCTGACCGCCTGGTTCTTCACCACCGCGGACGAGGCGCGCTTGATGATCAAACGCCGGACGGATTCGCTCACCGGCAGCGCTTCGATAATCGCGACACGTCCGAGATAGCCGCGGTTCTTGCAGCGATCGCAGCCCGCGCCCTGGTAAAACACGGCGCCTTCTTCCGGTGACATGTTTAGTCGCTCGAAGATTTCCGGCTCCGGCACGAACTCCTCGCGGCAGTTTGTGCAGATGCGCCTAACGAGACGTTGCGCGCAGGCCATGATGATCGAGCTCGAGATCAGGAACGGCTCGATGCCCATGTCGTCGAGTCGTGTGATCGCGCCCGCCGCGTCGTTCGTGTGCAAAGTCGAGAGCACCTGGTGACCGGTGAGCGCCGCTTTCACCGCAATGTCGGCCGTTTCGTTGTCACGAATTTCACCGACCATCACGATGTCCGGATCCTGACGAAGGATGGATCGCAGCGCGGATGAGAAATCGAGACCGATGTCCGCGCGGACCGCCACCTGGTTGATGCCCGCGAGCTCGTATTCGATCGGGTCTTCGACCGTCACGATGTTGTACTGCGGGTTGTTCAACTCCTGCAGCACCGAGTACAGCGTCGTCGTTTTACCGGAACCCGTCGGCCCGGTGACGAGGATCATGCCGTGCGGCGCGTCGATCGCCTTCTTGAATTTCTCCAGCGTCCCCTCATCCATGCCCATCTCGTTGATCGAGCCGCTGAGCGCGGATTTATCCAGAATACGGATGACGATCTTTTCGCCATGCGCGGTCGGGAGAATGGAAATACGGAGATCGACCTCCTTGCCCATCACCTTGATGCGGAAGCGTCCGTCCTGCGGGACGCGCCGCTCGGCGATGTTCAGGCCAGCGAGAATCTTGATGCGTGAGGTGATCGCGAGCTGCAGCGCTTTCGGCGGCGACTCTGCTGCGACCAGTTCACCATCGATGCGATAACGCAATTTCAGCGAACGCTGGAACGGCTCGATGTGAATGTCGGACGCCTTTTCCTTGATCGCCTGGACCAGGATCAGGTTCACGATCTTGATCACCGGCGCGTCTTCCGTGTCGTGCGTCAGGCGATCGATATCGATCTCTTCGTTCTTCGCCGACTGAACCTCGACCTCTCCCGCTGCCGCGATGTCATCCGCGACTTGCTTGAGC
>JALZAD010000133.1 GCA_030948555.1 Verrucomicrobiota bacterium
AACATTGTTCTCACCAGCTATGCGCTATTGCAGCGCGACGCGGAGAAGTATCGCGACGTGCAGTTCGCGACCGTGGTTCTCGACGAAGCGCAGCACATTAAAAATCCGGACACGCAAAATGCGCAGGCGGCGTTCGCGCTGCGCGCCCGCAATCGCTTCGTGCTCACGGGAACGCCGATCGAGAACTCGGTGCGTGATCTTTGGTCGATCATGAACTTCGTCCTGCCTGGTTACCTGGGCCGGCGCGCCGATTTCCGCGAACGCTACGAGCAACCGCTGGCGCGCGGCGAAGCACCGGAAGTGCAACGGCGGCTCTCGCGGCGGATGCGGCCGTTCCTGCTACGCCGCAAGAAGACCGACGTCGCGAAAGAGTTGCCAGAAAAGATCGAGCAGCAGGTCATCTGCGATCTGCGGCCGGAACAACGCGCCGCCTACGATGGTCTGCTGCGCGAGATCCAATCCGGCCTAACGAGTAGTCGCTCGAACGACGGCGCGGCGCGGATGAAGATGCTCGTCGGCTTGCTCCGGCTGCGACAGACGTGCTGCGATCTTCGACTGCTCGGGGCGGAGAAGAAGGGCGAGTCGGCGAAGCTGGAGTTGCTCGACGAACTGCTCGAAGAGGCGATCGATGGCGGACATCGCGTGCTCATTTTCAGCCAGTTCGTCTCGATGCTCACGCTCATCCGCGAGCGACTCGACGCAGCGAAGATCGCGTTCTCGTATCTCGATGGCTCAACCAAAGAGCGCCAGGCGGTGGTCGATCGTTTCCAAAACGACGCGAACATTCCTGTCTTTCTGATGAGCCTGAAAGCCGGCGGCGTTGGGTTGAATGTGTCCGCCGCTGACACGGTGATCCACTTCGATCCGTGGTGGAATTACGCCGCCGAAGCGCAGGCGACGGATCGCGCGCATCGCATCGGACAGACGCGGGTCGTGACGGCCTACAAGCTGATCGCGCGCGACACAGTCGAAGAGAAGATCGTTAAGTTGCAGGCGAAGAAGCGGAGCGCGAGCGAGGCGACGATCGGGAGCGAGGAGCCGTTGATGAGCGGGCTAACGACTGAAGATTTGGAAGAGTTGCTGAGCTAACAGAACGGCAACCGGCGCGTCATCCTGAGGCTGGCGAAGCGCGCCGAAGGATCTCGCACAGGGTGTTTGGATGATCTTTCGTCACTCGTTAGTCCAAGCACTCTGTGCGAGGTCCTTCGCCGTCTTCGCGGCTCAGGATGACATGCTATTTACATGTCGCGAGGCGCTCTTTCGGAGCACGCTGGCTAGTCTTCGTCGCCGACGACGAGGTGGACGACGCCCGCCGGATCGGAGATCCAGAAGCCATCGAAGTCTTCGCGCAGTTGCTCGACTTCATCGCGGCGCGGAACGCCGTTGATCTTCAGGTACGACGCGGCGGCTTCGGTGTCGTTCGTCTCGAGCTCCAGCCAGATGTCGGGATGACTGATGTTCGGCACCTTATCGATCCAGAGACGATTGGGGCCGAACTGGAAGATGCAGCCGTCCGCTTCTTCTTCGATCAGCGGCAAGCCGAGCGTGTCGCGGTAGAATGCGACCGTTGCCTCGTAGGTGTGATACGGGCACTTAATTGCGATGTTGGCGCCGCCGGAAAACTGGGGGCCATGGAAATTAGCAACCATATCTGTACGTCATCCCGAGCGAAACGAAGCCGAGTCGACAGACCCTATACGGTCGCGTCGGGTTAAGCCGCAGGGTTCCTCGACTTCGCTGCGCTTCGCTTGGAATGACATGCTGCGTTGTCGCTAACCACCCACCGCTCCGGAGCCGCCGGGTTCGGTCATCGAAACAGGATCGAGCGCGGCGTTGAGCTCCGCGTCCGGAAGGACCTTCCGTTCGCGGCAAATCTCGCGCACGGTGCGGCCGGTCTTCGCGCTCTCCTTCGCGATTTCCGCGGCGCGATCGTAGCCGATTTTCGGAGCGAGGCTGGTCACCATCGCCATGGAAAGCTCGACCAGTTCCTTGCAGCGCTCTTCGTTCGCTTCGATCCCGATGACGCACTTCTCGCTGAACATCTCGCACGCGTTCGCGAGCAGGCGGATGCTCTCGAGAATGTTGTGCGCCATGACGGGCATCATGACGTTGAGCTCGAAATTGCCGTTTGCGCCCGCCCAGGTGACGGACGCGTCGTTGCCGATGACGTGCGAGCAAACCATCATCATCGACTCGCAGATCACCGGGTTCACTTTGCCCGGCATGATTGAGCTGCCGGGTTGTGTGGCGGGTAGTTGAATCTCGCCGATGCCGCAGCGCGGACCGCTGCTCAGCCAGCGGAGGTCGTTCGCGATCTTGAAGAGGCTGACCGCGATCGTCTTAAGGTGGCCGCTCGCTTCAACGGCCGCGTCCTTACTGCCTTGCGCTTCGAAATGGTTCTTCGCTTCGTAGAATTCGATCTCCGTCCGCTGATGCAAATGCCGCATCACTTTCGCAGGAAAATTAAGCTCGCGATTCAACCCGGTCCCAACCGCCGTCCCTCCAAGAGCGAGTTCCCGCAGAACGTCGATCGCTTTCTGCGCACGGTCGCGCGCGTAGGCAATTTGCTGGGCGTAGCCGCCGAAGTCCTGACCGAGCCGAACCGGCGTTGCGTCCATCAGGTGCGTACGGCCGATCTTGATCACGTGATCGAACTCCTTCGCCTTGGCGGCGAGCGCGTTCTGTAACGCTTCGAGCTGTGGAACGAGTGAGTTCTTCAGCTGCTCGGCCGCGCTCACGTGGATGGCGGACGGGATCACGTCGTTGCTCGACTGACCCATGTTTACGTGGTCGTTCGGGTGAACCGGATCGCGCGCGCCGATCGGTTGCCCGCCGAGCTGGCAGGCGCGGTTCGAGATGACCTCGTTCGCGTTAGTGTTCGTGCTCGTGCCGGAGCCGGTCTGGAAAATGTCGAGCGGGAAGTGCTCGTCGAGCTTGCCTTCGATCACTTCCTCCGCGGCCTGGACGATAAGCGCGGAACGATGCGCGTCGAGTAATCCGAGATCGTGATTCGCCTGCGC
>JALZAD010000146.1 GCA_030948555.1 Verrucomicrobiota bacterium
TTGTAGTTCTCCACTGCTTCGACAACGCGTCCTAGTTTGCTCATCGTTTCCCTTTCGTTGCGCCGACTGGCTCCGCCGTCAGCAGATCACAAAGTTCATCTACGCCCGCGTCGCGGTGCCGTTTCGCCACCGTCGAGAGCACGCGCTGGCCGCGCTTGTTCGAACCGATGCGCCGCTCGATTTCGTTCATCGCCGTCTTCGCGCGATCGAGGTCGCTCTTATTCACGACCACGATGTCCGCCAGATCGAGCATGACGATCTTCTGGAGCTGCAGACGCGCGCCGTAGTCGGGATTCATCACCATCACCGTCTGGTCGATCAGCTTGCTCCGGAACGGCATCGCTTCCTGTCCAGTGCCGACGGTCTCGATGATCACATAATCAAATCCGCTCTGCGCGAGCAGCTCGAGGCAATCTTCCGTCGCTGGCGACAATCCCCCAGCCTGTCCTCGCGTCGCCATGCTGCGCATGAAAACGCGATCGTGCTGTGAGTTGATCATGGTCGCGCGGTCACCGAGCAACGCGCCTTCACTGGCGACGCTCGGATCGTGCGAAAGGATTGCGATGCGTGAGTTCGCATCGCGATGCAGGAGCCGCAGCACGAGCTCATCGATCAAGGTGGTTTTGCCCGCGCCGCCCGGGCCGGTGAAGCCGATTACTTTTGTGTTCGTCGTCTTCGGCTTCCGCGCTTCCGCTTTGCCGCGCCGTTTGCCGGTCGCGTAACTGTCCTCAATCTCGGTCAGCTTGCGCGCCAGCTTCATGTCGGCGTCGGCAATCGCACGACGGCCCCGCGGTTTGCCGTACTCAACGCGGACGTAATCGACCATCTCGGTGAGCGAGGTTCCTGCGAAGAAGATTTTATCGACGCCGCGCCGTTGCATGATGCGTTGATCGTCGTGCGTGATCGTCCCGCCGCCGCCGCCGAAAACCTTGATGTCATCCGCGGCGCGCTTCTTCAGCTGCTTCACCACGTCGGCGAAAAACTCGATGTGTCCGCCGTTGTAACTCGAGATGCCGACGGCCGCGACGTCCTCCTGGATGGCCGCGCGGACGATGTCCTTCACGTAGCGATGAAAACCGAGATACACGACCTCGATCCCGTGCCGGATGAACTCGAGGTTGATCGTGTTGATCGCGCTGTCATGGCCATCGCAAATCGGCACAGCGGTGAGGATGCGGACGGGGGCGGACATGAAGCCGAAATCTTAGCGGCATTCGCTTGTCGGGCAACGCGTTTCCCGCCAGCCTCGCGCCGTGCGCCAGGCCTTCAGAGCAATTGCGATCACCGGCTTGATTGTCGGTGCCATGGACATCACATCGGCTTTGATCCTGACGATCAGCCGCGGCTCAACTCCGCTGCGACTTGGTCAGTTCATTGCCAGCGGCTTGATGGGCCGACGCGCGTTTGAAGGTGGAACCGGAACCGCGCTGCTCGGATACGCTTTGCACTTCGTGATCGCGTTCTCGCTTGTGGCCGTCTTCTACGCCGCGAGTCGTCGCCTCGCCGTCCTGCGAGAACGCCCGGTGATCTCCGGATTAGTCTACGGACTGATCGTCTTCGCGGTGATGAACTGCATCGTGCTGCCGCTTTCCGCGGCCCGTGCGCGTCACGCACTCGTGCCGGATCTGATCCAGATCGCGATCCACATGTTCATCATTGGATTGCCGACCGCGCTGCTCTTGCGCCGCTTCTCTGGCGCGAGCGCGCGCTGAGTGCTATTGCCTCTGCGCTATGACTGACCCTCTCGATTTTTCCGGCAAAGTTGTCCTCGTCACCGGCAGTTCGCGCGGGCTCGGCGCGGCCATGATCCAGGCGTTCGGCGCGCGCGGCGCGCAGGGCGTGGTGAACTACATCGCGGACGCGCAGGGACAGAACAAAGCGGACGCAGAGAACGTCGCGAGCGGATTGAAGCAGCCGCTCGTGATCGAGTGCGACGTCACAAAACCGGAGCAAACCGAAACGATGATGAAGCAGATCGGCGAGCGCTTCGGCGGTCTCGACATCCTGATCAACAACTCCGGAATCATCCGCGATCGCACAATCAAGAAGCTGACCTTCGATGAATTCGAAGCGGTGGTGCGCGTGAACCTCTCGGGCACATTCAACGTCACGCAAAAAGCCGCAGCGGTTCTGCGGAAGGACGGGCGCATCGTGAATCTTTCATCGGTCAGCGGACAGATGGGCCTCTTCGGCCAGGCGAATTATTCCTCGAGCAAAGCGGCCATCATCGCGCTGACCAAAGTTTCCGCGCGCGAGTTCGCGCGGCAGCAGATCACGGTGAACGCCATTGCTCCGGGATTCATCGATGTCGGCATGAGCAAAGGAATGCCCGACGAGGTGACGGAGAACTTCAAGAAGCAGATCCCGCTCGGCCGGCTGGGCGAAGCGTCAGAGATCGTCGACGCCGCGCTCTTCCTCGCCTCGCCCATGGCCAGCTACATCACGGGCCAGGTGCTGAACGTGAACGGCGGCTTCTATATGGGCTGAGGAAAAACTTTTCGCCAAACTTGCGAGTCGCCGTGCCGCGGCACGCATCCGGCTTTACGGGAAGGATGCAACTCGCCAACCCCGTTCACCGCCGCGAGTTCGTTGCGCCGAAGCGCCGAAAGGTGCAGGCCACGACACCCGCTTCACCCGAAGCAACCGCGGAAATCAGTGCCTACATCGCGATCCGCGATGACCTCTTCGCCGAGGCGGAACAGCTCCGCACGGCGGCAAAGCTCGATAGCGCGATTGCCGCGAATGAGTTCGTCGCGCAGTGCGTCCGTCCCGCCCGCTCGCCTTACCAGGCGCAGTCGCTCCCAGCTCAGGACGCCGCGCGTGAGCGTCAACGTTGCGAATTCGTCAGCGGCCGCATCGCACAATTGCGAAGGCTGATGGCGATGGGCCACTAGCCCCGCCGCCTTCAGGCGAAGTCGTTCGCGCGGATGACACGCCGTTGATCGGCGGCATATTCGCGCATGGTCAACATCTCAATCCGCTACACCGGCGACCTCCATTGCGTCGCGACGCACGGTCCCTCAGGAACTGAAATCGCGACCGACGCGCCGGCAGACAACAAGGGCAAAGGCGAGTCATTTTCGCCGACTGATCTGATCGCGACTGCGCTCGCCAGCTGCATGGCGACGACCGCCGCGATCGCCTGCGCAGATCACAACGTCGATCTCAGCGGCATGACCGTGACGATCGAGAAGCACATGTCGAAAGACGCGCCGCGGCGGATCATCGGCCTGCCTTCCGAGGTCCGCATTCCGCACTCGAGCGACATCCCACAGCGCGCGCTGATCGAGCACGCAATTCTTAACTGCCCGGTGCACAAGAGTCTTCCGCCGGAGCTCGACAGGCCGACGAAGATCGTCTGGGAAAGCTGACGCGGCTTACTGCCCGAGCACCCAGGCGAAGATCAAAGGCGCGCAAATCGTCGCGTCGCTTTCCACGATGAACTTGGGCGTCGAGCCGGTGAGTTTGCCCCAGGTGATCTTCTCGTTAGGCGTCGCGCCGGAGTAGCTGCCGTAGCTCGTGGTTGAGTCGCTGATCTGGCAGAAATAACCCCAGAGCGGCACGCCGGTGCGTTGCAAATCCTGGTGCAGCATGGGCACGACGCAGATCGGGAAATCGCCCGCGATGCCGCCCCCGATTTGGAAGAAGCCGATCGAGCCCTCGTTGTTGCCGAGCAGCTGCGCGTTCTGCGTGTAGTAATCCGCGAGCCAGGTCATGTACTCGATGCCCGTGCGCACGGTGTGGACGTTCTTCACGTCGCCGCTGATCACGTGACCGGCGTACATGTTGCCAAGCGTGGCATCCTCCCAGCCAGGCACGACGATCGGCAGGTTCTTCTCGCACGCGGCGACCATCCACGAGTTCTTCGGATCGATCTGGTAGCTCTTCTCCAGCTTCCCGCTGCGCAGAATTTTGTACATGAATTCGTGCGGGAAATAGCGTTCGCCCGCGCGGTCAGCGGCAACCCATTCCTCGAGCACGACCTTCTCGATGCGCCGCATCGCCTCCATCTCGGGAATGCAGGTGTCGGTCACGCGATTCATGTGCCGGTCGAGCAATCCTTCTTCGTCTTCGGGGGTTAGCTGCCGGTAATGCGGCACGCGCTCGTAATGGTCGTGCGCGACGAGATTGAAGATGTCCTCCTCCAGATTCGCGCCCGTGCAGACGATCAGGTGGACCTTGTCCTGGCGGATCATCTCGGCGAGCGAAATGCCGAGCTCGGCCGTCGACATCGCGCCGGCGATCGTCATCAGCATCTTCCCGCCAGCAGTGAGGTGCGCTTCGTAGCCCTTTGCCGCGTCGAGCAACGCCGCGGCGTTGAAGTGACGATAATTCGTCGCGATGAATTGCGAGACGGGACCTTTGCTCGCCGCGAGTTCGGCGTTGATTTCTTCGGGGCTTTTTGCCGGCCGGTTGGCGTTCATTTGGTAAGAGAATTAGGTCACGCGGGATAGAGCCATTTCATGTAATCGGCTACCCCTTCTTCGAAGGAAAATTGCGGCTCGTAACCTAACTCCCTCTGCGCGTTCGTCAGGTCCGCCTGCGTGAAATTCTGGTAATGGGCGTGCGGATTTTCGATGTACTCCGGCTCGAAGTTTGTGCCTAACGAGTAGTTCAAAATCTGCACCAGCTCGTTGAAGGAGCGCGCTCGACCCGAGCCGAGATTGTAGATGCCGCTCTGCTTCGCTTCGAAGGCGCGCAGACAACCCTGCACGATGTCTTTCACGTAGACGAAATCGCGCAGCTGCTCGCCGTGTTTGAAGATGCGCGGCCGTTGTCCCGCGGTCATCTGTCGCGAGAGGTGATAGACCATCGACGCCGGCACGCCTTTGTGCGCTTCGCGCGGGCCGTAGACGTTGAAGAAACGCAACCCGACGATCATCCAATCGTCTGCTTCCGCCGCGGCGCGGCGCGCGACGTTGTCCATGATCGCTTTCGAGAATGCATAGA